>JBJEKV010000054.1:0-5282 GCA_051878815.1 Anaerotardibacter sp.
ATCGTTAGCTGCACGAACTTTCTTGATATCTTCTTCAGAGAAAAGCGCCATGAACTTCAAAAACTCCCGATTTACTCTACTATATGCATCTTTGTTCTATCACTTTTTAGTATAGCAAGTTTTCAATTGCGAGATATTTTATCAACTAAATACAATAGAATAGGAAAAAGCGCCGAAAGGAGTACCGTATGGATTTCACTATAAATCATCCTACCTTTCCCCTAACCGTTTCCGTTACGCGAATTGGTAACGATATTTCTTTAATTATTACGGGAGGAAGCGTTCCTCATATTGGGTGCACTATCCTTTCGCAAGCGCGTCCTTCACTAGCTAATAAAGGTCTCAGCGCTACTCACTCGGTCATTAACGTCCTTGGTCATAAAGATGACGAATTTGCGCTTCCTATAGCTGATCAAATTGCAAAAGAGTTTAATTGCACTGTTTCATGCACCTGCGGCATTCATACGGACGATGCGACATACGAAGAAATCACCTCTCTTATTCATATGAGAGATTTAATTTTCGAAAAAATTGTAGCTGTTCTTGAGAAGGGATCCTGCGATGAATAAGGTTTATGACTTGCGCAGCGCTCTTGATTTATTGCGCGAAACACCTGGTCAACTTGTTGAAACCGATGTTGAGGTAGACCCACATGCTGAGCTTTGTGGCGTGTATCGCTACATTGGTTCAGGCGGAACAGTTAAACGACCAACAAAGATTGGTCCCGCTATGGTATTCAACACCATCAAAGGTCATCCTGATGCACGAATCGCCATTGGTCTTTTGGCAAGCAGACAGCGCGTTGCTCAGTTTCTTGACGCAGATCCCAAAAAGCTTGGTTTCCTTCTCAATGAAGCCGTTTTAAACCCGATTAAACCGGTGGTTGTTGATAAAGATAAAGCCCTTTGCCAGGAAGTAGTTCACTTAGCTACCGAAGAAGGCTTCGATGTTCAAAAACTTGTTCCTGCACCTACTAACACCCCAGAAGATGCAGGCCCTTACATCACACTTGGCATGGCATACGCAAGTGACCCTGAAACGGGCGTTTCTGATGTCACCATCCATCGTCTTTGCCTTCAAGGACCAGATGAGATTTCTATCTACATGGTCCCAGGTGCGCGTCACATTGGTGCATTTTACGAGAAGGCTGAAGCCCTTGGTCAAAGCCTCCCTATTTCAATCAGCATTGGTGTAGACCCTGCCATTGAATTGGCAACATGCTTTGAGCCTCCAACAACTCCTTTAGGATATGACGAATTAAATGTTGCTGGTGCTCTCAGAAATAAACCCGTCGAATTGGCTGAGTGCCTCACTATCAACGAGCGTTGCATTGCTCATGCTGAATACGTCATTGAGGGCGAACTCATTCCGGGAAAGCGCGTAGCTGAAGACCAGAATACCAATACCGGCAAGGCAATGCCTGAATTCCCTGGCTATACGGGTCCGGCAAATCCATCCCTGCCAATCATTAAAGTAAAAGCAGTAACTACCCGTACCAATCCAATTATGCAAACCTGCATTGGTCCTTCTGAAGAACATGTAAGCATGGCAGGCATTCCAACCGAGGCAAGCATTATCCAAATGATTGAAAAAGCTATGCCGGGAAAACTTTGCAATGTCTATTGTGCTTCTGCAGGTGGTGGAAAATATATGGCCGTTTTGCAAGTTCGCAAGACTATTCCTAGCGATGAAGGCCGTCAGCGTCAAATGGCCCTTCTTGCCTTCTCAGCATTTAGCGAATTGAAGCACATCTTTATTGTTGACGAAGACGTTGACCCATTCGATATGAATGACGTTCTTTGGGCCATGAATACCCGCTTTCAAGGAGATGCTGACATTATCACTATTCCAGGTGTTCGTTGTCATCCTCTTGACCCTTCCAACAACCCTGCTATGTCGCCAAGCATTCGAGATCAGGGAATTGCATGTAAAACCATCTTCGACTGCACCGTTCCTTTCGATCAAAAAGAACGATTTGAGCGTTGCAAGTTTATGGAATTGGATCCACGTAAATGGGTTCCTGATTATCAGGAATAAGGGGGTATCATGGAATCTCGTAAGAAAAGAATTGTGGTAGGTATTAGTGGTGCCAGTGGTACACCTTTAGCAAAGCACCTCCTTGAAGTTCTTTCTCAGGTTCCTAATGTCGAAATTCATCTTATTGCCACCAAAGGAGCAGAAGTTACCTGCGAATACGAAACTGATGCTCCTTTTTCAGAGCTGACTCGCTATGCCCATACGGTTTATGACGTTACCAACTTAGGCGAAGCGCCTTCAAGCGGAACGTTTACTGCTGATGGAATGATTGTTATTCCGTGCAGCATGAAAACCCTTGCGGGCATTGCAACAGGCTATAGCGACAATCTTCTGTTGCGCGCAGCTGACGTAACCATCAAGCAGAAAAGACCTTTGGTATTAGTACCACGAGAAACGCCTTTGAGCCCTATCCATCTGCGTAATATGGAGTTTCTGGCCACCCTTCCTGAGGTACATATCGTGCCTCCCGTTTTCTCGTACTATCTCAAACCTTCTACGTTAGAAGAGATGGAATACCACATTGTGGCAAAGATTCTCACATTCTTTGATATTGAAGTTCCTGGTGCTACCCACTGGACAGAATAAGGAGGAGCTATCATGGCAAATATGGTTAGTGCAACCACAAAATTAGTAGGACTCATTGGTTCTCCGGTTAATGCTTCGCTCTCTCCTACCATGCATAATACGGTTTTCTCATTAAAAGAAGAGGATGCCATTTATTGTGCATTCGACGTCACAGAAGCAACCGTTGAAAAAGCACTTAAAGGCTTAGGTGCCCTTGGTGCTAAAGGATGCAATGTCACTGTTCCGCTCAAGCAATGTGTTTGCCAGTATCTTGACGAAATTGACATATCTGCACAATTAATGCAATCAGTTAATACTGTCTGTTTCATAAACGGACGTTCAGTTGGCTATAACACGGATGGTCTAAGCTTCACGAAAACTCTTGCTGATGCAGAGATTTCCCTTCCTGAGTCCACTATTGCCATAGCTGATATTGGTGCGGAAGGCCCTGCCTATATTGTGCAAGCAGCGGTTGAAGGAGCTCAGGAGATTGCGGTCTTCACTTCATCCGAAAACGTAGAGAAGGCAGCTTCCTTTTATAAGACCATCTCACAGAAAACGAAGTGCCCAATTACGGTTTATGACATTTCAGACAAGGATGCTGTTATAAAACACGTGGCTCAAGCTCAAGTATTCTGCAATGCCACCCGCATTGGCGCTGAGCCAAAGATAGATGAAAGCCCTCTTCCTAGTCAGGCTCTTCATGAAAAGTTACTCGTACTGGATACCATCTATAATCCTCGCGAGACAAAACTCTTAAGACAAGCACGTGAGTGCGGATCTCAAACCATTGGAGGTTTAACCCTTCTCCTAAACCAAGCAGCACTTGCTGAAAAGCTTTGGTTCGACATTGAGATGCCTACCGAAGAGATTAAGAAGCTTTTGTTCTAGCCTGCTAGAGCGTAAACCCAGATAACTCCAAGCTTACATACCTTCCTAAAACTGAAAAAGGCTGGTTCGCATTCGCAAACCAGCCTTCACTACGTCTACTCGTCTTTATTAGAGGAGAGTCTGAATCATAATAAAGAGTGGAGAGAAGGTCAAAGAAACGATGGTCATCAAGTTGATCAAGATGTTCATAGATGGACCAGAAGTATCCTTGAATGGGTCACCTACAGTGTCGCCAACAACAGCAGCCTTGTGAGCATCGGAGCCCTTGCCGCCGTGGTTACCCTGTTCGATGTATTTCTTAGCATTGTCCCAAGCACCACCAGCGTTAGACATGAAGATAGCCATGAGCATACCGGTAGCAACAGCACCTGCCAAGAAGCCGCCGAGCATTGCTGGGTTGAAGCAACCAATAGCAACAGGAACAACAATAGAGATAATGCCAGGAACCATCATTTCCTTCAAAGCAGAAGAAGTAGAAATTGCTACGCACTTATCATACTCAGGTTCTGCTTCGTACTCCATGATGCCCTTAATCTCACGGAACTGACGACGAACTTCTTCAACCATTGCATGAGCAGCACGGGATACTGCACCCATGGTGAGAGCAGCAAACATGAATGGCATACATGCACCCAAGAAGATACCAGCAACAATCAATGGGTCAGTCAAAGTAAGAGCGAAGCCAGGGAGTGAGTGGCTCATGGTTGCCTGATAGGAAACAAACAAAGAGATTGCGGAAAGACCTGCAGAAGAAATTGCGAAGCCCTTTGCGATAGCAGCGGTAGTGTTACCAACAGCATCGAGAGCGTCAGTACGATCACGTACTTCTTCTGGAAGACCAGCCATCTCAGCAATACCACCAGCGTTGTCAGCAACAGGACCGTATGCGTCAACACCAATAGTAATAGCAGTGTTGGAAAGCATACCAGTTGCAGCAAGACCAACACCAAACAAACCAACTGCAATACCATTCTGTGCAGCTGCATTAGGGAATGCGAGGTTACCGAAGGTATAAGCAAGAATAATTGCAAGAGCTACCAAAACGATAGGAGCAATGGTAGAAAGCATACCAGTTCCAAGACCTTCGATCATAACGGTTGCTGCACCAGTCTCAGCGGACTCAGCAATGTTATGAACTGGCTTGTTCTTGTCAGAAGTGAAGTACTCAGTAATCTTACCAATAGCAAGACCAGCGATAAGACCAGAAAGAACAGAACCGAAGAGGAAGATAGGCTGTGCTTCAACAGACTGGGAATTCCAGAGCAAGAAGATGCCAAGAATTACCAAGATTTCGATAGCAGCAGCAAGATAAGTACCACGGTTAAGAGCCTTGTGGAGGTCAGCACCTTCCTTAGTGCGAACAGCAGCAAGACCAATAATAGAGGTAACAATACCGCAAGCAGCGATGCATACAGGAGTTGCGATTGCCCAGATCAAGTCCTGAGTTGCAAAGTAACCGCCCAATGCACCAAAGGTAACTGCCAAAATGGTAGGAGCAAGAATGGAGCCAGTATAAGACTCAAACAAGTCAGCACCCATACCAGCAACGTCGCCTACGTTGTCACCAACGTTGTCAGCAATAGTTGCAGGGTTACGAGGGTCGTCCTCAGGAATGCCAGCTTCAACCTTACCTACAAGGTCAGCACCAACGTCAGCAGCCTTAGTATAGATACCGCCACCAACACGAGCGAAGAGTGCTACAGCAGATGCGCCTGTTGCAAAGCCTTCAACCATGCCGATGTGCTCGTGCATGAGAGCCATGTCAACAACATCAATACCGAATACCAAGA
>JBJEKV010000055.1:0-3938 GCA_051878815.1 Anaerotardibacter sp.
TCAAGCCAGAAGGGGTGTTTTCTGCACGTGGAGGAAGGTTGTAGCGTTCACGAATGCCTTCAACACCGCGGAGTTTCCAGACGCGAAGGAAGAGAACAGATACAGCGAAGGATACTAACGCAGCAATAACGTCGGTAAGCTCGTATGCGAAGAAGTTGGATACCGCCCACTGGGTAATACCGAAGGAAGCACCAATTACCAAAGCCGGTACCCAGCAGTCCCTAACGCCCTTCTTGCCATCTAAAACAATGCAGATAAGCAATGGAACGATGAATGCAAACAAAGGAGCGATGTGACCAACAATTTGTGCAACGTGGATAGCAGTAGCGGTTGCGCCTGCATCGCCAGGAGCCATAGCACCTGCGGTGGTAATAGGAATAGCAACTGCGCCGAATGCTACTGGTGCGGTGTTTGCCATGAGAACGGTCATAGCAGCACGAAGCGGTGGAACACCGAGTGCAAGAACCATGGTTGCGGTAATTGCAATTGGAGCACCGAAGCCTGCGAGTGCTTCAAGCAAAGCGCCAAAGCAGAATGCAATAAGAATTGCCTGAATACGAACGTCGCCGCCGCCAATGCTGTCAAAAAGCTTTCGAAGGTCTTCGGAACGTCCAGACTTTACGGTGATCTCATAGAACCAAACTGCTGCAACAATGATGAAGCAAACAGGGAAGAGGCCATATGCTGCACCCTGAGATGCGCTGAAGAGAGTCAAATCAACAGGCATCTGGAAACCAATGATAGCAACAAGAATAGATGCCACTAATGCAATGATTGCCGAAGAGTGCGCCTTGAGCTTAACGCCCAAAAGACAAATAAAGAAAACAAGAAGTGGTACACAAGCAACAAGTGCACTGAGCGCAAGATTGCCTGCTACGGGGTCGATAACCGCTTGGAACACGAACGACTCCTTTCCCAATCGCAAAAAATTTTTACACAAGTAGCACAGATTGTATGAAAGGGCGCGCAGTATTTCTAATTCATTTCGAGGAAACGGCCTATATTTAGAGTGGCTGGACAAAAGCAGGTACGCTGTCAATTTAGCCTGGTAAAGTGGCATTTCTAAAACGATGAATTCGTTCAAACGACAAGGTCACTTCTCCAAAATGTTGAAAGGCTGTGCGTTTTTTTGCCTAATACGGCACGTCTAACCGCTTTTTCGCTGTTACTTGTTAAAATTCAAGACTGAAAAACTATAAGTGAGAAGGATTTCACGAGAGATTTATTCTCGAATCTGTATATGAAAAGGGAGGTTTGCGCAGATGTCTTTCGATAAATTCACAGACAAGGCGCGCAAAGTGCTCGTTATGGCTCAGGAAGAAGCACGTAATCTTTCGCAGCCATACGTAGGTACGGAACATATTCTTCTTGCCATCTTGAAAGAAGAAGATGGTATGGCTTCTCAGGCTCTCGAATCTTTGGGAGCTTCCTATGAAGCAACTCTTGCTACCCTTCGCCAGGTGATAACAGTAAGTGAAGAAGATGAGGTAGTAGGCCATTTGAGCTTCACCCCACGCGTAAAGCGCGTGTTGGAAAATGCGCTTCGTGAAGCAATGCAAATGGGACAAAGCTACATCGGTACCGAGCATTTGTTGTTGGGTATTGTGCGCGAAAACGAAGGCACCGCTATCGAGGTGCTTGCTCGCCTGGGAATTTCTGGCGAAGCAATTCGTGGTGCACTCAAAGACATGGTTGGTCAGGCGCCAGTTTTTGCCGGCTCCAACATTTTTGATAGTGGCTCTCAGACTTCCGAAAGCCTTTTGAAGGAATTCGGTACTGACTTGACGGAGAAAGCTCTTCGCGGAAAGCTTGATCCGGTTATTGGCCGCGCGGGAGAGATTGAGCGCATCATGCAGATTCTTTCTCGTAGGCAGAAAAACAATCCGCTCATTTTGGGTGAACCGGGCGTTGGTAAAACGGCGGTAGTTGAAGGTCTTGCTCAGTTGATTGTGGCTGATCAGGTGCCTGACATTTTGCGTAATCGTCGCCTTATCACCTTAGACATTTCTGCCTTGGTTGCGGGCTCTAAATATCGTGGCGAATTCGAAGACCGCCTAAAGAAGGTCTTAAACGAAGTTCAGGAAGCAGGAGACATTATCCTCTTCATTGACGAGATTCATACCCTCATTGGCGCAGGTGCTGCAGAAGGTTCAGTTGACGCTGCATCCATTTTGAAGCCACCTTTGAGCCGTGGAGAAATCCAGGTTATTGGCGCTACTACCTTGGAGGAGTATCGCAAGCACTTGGAGAAGGATGCTGCGTTCGAGCGTCGTTTCCAGACTCTTACCGTAAAAGAGCCAAACGAAGATCAGGCCGTGCGCATCTTGGAAGGCTTGCGCGACCGCTACGAGAAGCATCATCGCGTACATTACACGGATGAATCTTTGCGAAGTGCCGTAAACCTTTCTTCTCGTTATATCCAGGACCGCTTCTTGCCAGACAAGGCAATTGACGTGATTGATGAAGCGGGTGCTCGTATGCGCATTCGCAATATGATTCTTCCTGAAGAGATTCAGAAGATTGATGACGAATTGCGCAGTGTTCGCATTCAGAAGGAAGATGCCGTTGCATCCCAGGATTTTGAGAAGGCAGCATCGCTTCGTGACAAGGAAGCAACCTTGACCACCAAGAGAAAAGCAGCTCAGAAGAATTGGGAAGAAGAGAACAACAAGGTCATCAACGAGATTAAGACTGAAGACATTGCTGATGTTGTTTCTATGACAACCGGCGTTCCGGTATCTAATCTTACTGAGGCGGAAGCAGAGAAGCTCCTTCGCCTGGAGAGCGTATTGCACGAGCGCATTATTGGCCAGGATGAGGCTGTAGTTGCGCTTTCGAAGGCAATTCGCCGCAGCCGTGCCGGCTTGAAAGATCCAAAGCGCCCTACCGGTTCATTCATTTTCTTGGGCCCATCGGGTGTTGGTAAAACCGAGCTTTCTAAGGCATTGGCTGAGTTCTTGTTCAACACTGAGCGCGCCTTGCTTTCCTTCGACATGAGTGAATATATGGAAAAGCACGCGGTTTCCCGTTTGATTGGTTCGCCTCCAGGCTATGTAGGTTATGACGAGGGCGGACAGCTCACCAAGGCAGTTCGTCAGCGCCCTTATTCCGTTGTTTTGTTTGACGAAATTGAGAAGGCTCATCCTGACGTCTTCAACATTTTGCTTCAGATTCTTGAAGAGGGAAGACTTACCGATTCTCAGGGTAGAACCGTTGACTTCCGCAACACCGTAATCATCATGACTTCCAATGTTGGTGCACGTGAAATTACGAAGACCGCACCGCTTGGCTTTACGTCTAACGATGAAGGCGGCATGAATGATGACGAAATCAAGTCGCGCGTTATGACTGAGGTGAAGAAGCTCTTCCGTCCTGAGTTCTTGAACCGTGTTGATGAGATTATCGTCTTCAAGAGCCTTACTACTGACGAAATTGTTCAGATTGTTGATTTGATGGTTGCTGAATTGCGTGATCGTCTGATTGAACAGAACATGAGCATCACGGTTACCCCTGCTGCAGCAAAAATTATTGCTGAAGAGGGAACCGACTTGGCATTTGGTGCTCGTCCACTGCGCCGCGCTATCCAGCGTCTGTTGGAGGATCCTATCTCCGAGCAGTTGCTTGAAGGCATCTGGACCAGCGGCTCTATCATTGACGTTGATGCGTTTGAGGAAGAAAAGAAGCCTTCAATTGGCTTTGATGTTTCCGCTGATGGCGAAGGTACTAAGAGCGAAGGTGCTGAAGGTGAGGCTGCTCAGGGCGAAGATTCCGAGGGCAGCAACGCAGCCGATGAGGCTCAGGGCGAAAAGAAGGAAATTCGCGTAGGCAAATTAGTGTTCAGAGAGGGCGAAGGCTCCATTCCTGCTCCAAGGAAGCGTGACACGATTGCTGCTGAAGCAGAACTTCTTCTTAGCGGTAGTTACGACTTAGGAAACGCA
>JBJEKV010000055.1:4038-5219 GCA_051878815.1 Anaerotardibacter sp.
ATACCTATCGCAAACGGGTCAATGAGGGTTTTCCTGATTGGCCCGTTTTCTTTTACCTGTTCGCTTTATCAGAGTAAATCTCTTATCTGTTTTTGCTAAAATTAGACACGTGATGGTGTGAAACCACCATGTAACAGCCATTCCCCCGCAACAATTTTCTTTAGTTGCTTTTAACACGTAAGGTGTGTGAGAACTTATGAGCGCTCAATCATTAGACCCGGTATTTACCGCTTCAGCACTTAACGACGTTATTGAGGCATTGAACGAATCTCCGCTCATTCCTGTTGAGCTTGCTCAAAGGATTTCAGGCCGCGTTGATAAAAAGCCAAAAACAGCTGCCATCATTTTAGCAGGTGGCTCGGGTGAACGCTTCGGCCATGATGGAGGAAAGCAGCTTGTTGAATTAGCAGGCATGCCAATGCTTACTCGCTCAACCGCATCCTTTGATGCTGTTGGTGATGTTGGATTGATCGTGGTAGTTTGTCCTGAGGACAGAAAAGATGAATACTTCTCTACCGCAATTGAGCCATTCCCGTTTGTGACTCCTATCGTGTTTGCTCCTGCTGGTTCTATTCGCCAGGAATCTGCATTCTCTGGTTTGGAATACGTTCCCGAAGAGTTTGAATATGTTGCCCTCCATGATGGTGCGCGTCCTTTGATTACACCAGGCCTTATCAGCCACGCTATTAGCACTTTGAAGGGAAATATTGATTGTGACGGTGTTGTAGTGGGCCACCCTTCCGTTGATACTTTGAAAGTTGTCGAAGATGGTGTCATCGTAGGAACTCCTGACAGATCCGTATTCTGGAATGCGCAGACTCCTCAGGTATTTCGCGCAGGAATTTATCGTCGTGCTCATGCAGCAGCGCTCTCTGATGGTTTTGTGGGAACCGATGACTCTTCCTTGATTGAGCGTTTGGGCGGTCAGGTTTTGGTAGTTGAAGGCAAGCGCGACAACCTGAAGCTTACCGTTCCTGAAGACTTCCTTCTTATTGAGGCCGCAATTGAGCTTCTCAACAAAATGCGCGAAGAAATGAAGGGTGAAGAATAAGTGACACAGCACGCAATTCCAGAGGGTGTAGCGCTCACAAAGATTGGCCTTGGATTTGATGTCCATGCGTTTGCTCCTGATAGAAAGCTAATCTTAGGCGGCGTGGATATCCCTCATTATCATGGGCGTG
>JBJEKV010000056.1:0-4989 GCA_051878815.1 Anaerotardibacter sp.
TACGTTCTTCAACGAGCTTGGCTTTAGAGTTGAGCTTTCTGATCAGTCAACTAAAAAGACCTACGAAGCGGGTATTGAATCCATGCCTTCTGAAAGTGTTTGCTATCCTGCAAAGCTTTCTCATGGTCACATTATGGATTTGCTCCAGCGTGATATCGACTTCATTTGGTATCCTTGCGCTCGTCATGAACGCATGGAGGACGAAACGGCGGGTAACCACTTCTTGTGCCCAATTGTTTCCAGCTACTCTGAAGCTTTGAAGCTCAATATTGACGAATTGCGCGAGTCCCCAATTCAATACTTAAATCCATTCCTTCCATATGACATGAAGGACAAGCTCAAGAAGCGCCTCTATGTTGAATTGGTTGAAAACCATCCAGAACTCATGGGCGGAAAAGCAGGTCTTCCTACCCAGGAAGAAATTGACCGTGCCGTTGATATTGCATGGGCTGAAGATGAGCAGTTCAAAGAGGATGTTCATCAGAAGGGTGTTGAAACCCTTAAATGGATGGAAGAGACCGGAACTCACGGTATTGTTTTGGCTGGTCGTCCTTATCATTTAGACCCAGAAATCAACCATGCCATCCCTGAGCTCTTAACCAGCTTTGGTTTGGCAGTATTAACTGAAAACTCTATTGCTCACCTTGGCGTAGTTGAGCGTCCACTTCGTGCGGTTGACCAGTGGATGTACCATACTCGTTTGTATCGTGCAGCAAAGGTTGCAACACAGCGTACCGACCTTGACTTAATTCAGCTCAACAGTTTCGGCTGTGGTCTTGACGCGGTTACTACCGATCAGGTTCAGGAGATTTTGGAAGGTTCGGGCAAGATTTACACCGTTCTCAAGATTGACGAAGTATCAAACTTGGGTGCTGCTCGTATTCGTGTTCGCTCCCTCCTTGCAGCGCTTCAGAATCAGGCTGACGAACGTCATGAGGCAAACCTTATTGAAGGCGGTTGTCCAGTTTGTGGCATTGATGGTGAAGTTCTTGCTGCTGATGTTGCTGCTCGTGAAGCACTTATTGAAGTTAAGACAGGCAAGCGTGAAGCAATTGCCGGCACTGCTGTTTCTGAATCCATTAGACGTCAGGCTAATTCAACCGCGTTCGAGAAAGTTCAGTTTACTCAGCAGATGAAGGACGAGGGATACACTATCTTGTGTCCTCAGATGGCTCCAATTCACTTCGAGTTGCTCGTTCCTATTTTCCATGCGAACGGTTACAACTTAGAGCTTCTTCCTGCAGTTGACCACGGTGCGGTTGATGCAGGTTTGAAGTATGTAAATAACGATATTTGCTATCCTTCCATTTTGGTTACTGGCCAGATTATGGAAGCAGTAACAAGTGGTCGTTATGACACTGATAAGCTTGCCGTTATCATTACCCAAACGGGTGGTGGCTGTCGTGCAACAAACTATATTGCGCTTATCCGTAAGGCACTTAAAGCTGCAGGTCTTGGTCATATTCCAGTTATTTCGTTGGCATTTAAGAAGCTTGACGAATCAAACCCTGGCTTCAAGATTACGGCAACCATGCTCTACAATGCTATCTTCGCATTGATTTATGGTGACCTTCTCATGCAGTGTCTCTACCGAACTCGTCCGTATGAGGTTGAGCCAGGCTCGGCTCAAAGACTGTTTGATTACTGGATGGAGATCTGTAAAAAGCAGGTATTTGAGGGTGAGAAATTCAACCGTCATAAGAAGACGGTCCGTGCAATTGTACGCGACTTCGACAACTTGCCACTTCAGGGTGAAGGAACAAAGCCACGCGTTGGTGTTGTTGGCGAAATTTTGGTTAAGTTCCACCCAACTGCAAATAATCAGGTTGTTGATGTTATTGAAGCAGAAGGTTGCGAAGCAGTTGTACCTGGCTTGATTGAATTCTTCTTGTTTGCAATTGCGAATGGTGTTTTGCAGAAAGAAACCACGGGCAAATCATACAAGAGTGTTATTGGTACAAAGGCTGGTTTGGCTGCAATTGCTAAATTACGTAAGCCTTGCAATGATGCGCTTGAACAGTCTTCTCGTTTTGAGCCTCCAACCGATATTATGACGCTTGCTTCTTACACTGACGGCATCTTGAGCACTACAAACTCCATGGGTGAGGGTTGGTTGCTCACTGCTGAAATGGTTGAGTTAATCAAGAGTGGCGCACCAAACATTGTCTGTGCCCAACCATTTGCTTGTTTGCCAAACCATGTTGTAGGTAAGGCAGTTATTAAGGAGCTTCGCCGTCGTTATTCGGGAACTAATATTGTTGCCGTTGACTACGACCCAGGTGCTTCTGAGGTAAATCAGCTCAACCGTATCAAGTTGATGATTTCGGTTGCTAAGGCTAACTTGGCAGATCAGCTTGCAAAAGACGGCTCTCAGGACCATTTCACTGATTCAGTGAAAGCAAAGGATCCTGAAAAGTTTGGTACTGAAAAAGAGGTAGAAACTTCTTCTTTTGAGTAGGAGCTAAAACGAAAGTAAGGGCTTATCTCTACGTTAAGGTTGATACGTAAGTAACGGACAATACGTAAGTAAGCCCTTAATTACATACCGGCGAAAAGCGGGATTAACAAAAAAATAGGGTGGCTAGGAACGAAAGACGAAATACTTAGATTCCTATCCACCTTTTTTGTTCTTGTTGAACTAAAGCGTGTGTTTGCAGTGAAATAAAACGTGCGCTTCAAGAGTGATCGATGCGCACGTTTCAGGCTTAGTTATTAGTTTCTTGATCTTGGAGTGAGTTGTTTAGCTGTGTGTTCTTAAGCTTGCCAGCTTACTTGTGAGAATCTCTCAATCTGATGAAGTGCTTGTACTCAGCTTCGCTAAACATAGACCATTCAGCGCTAAACTCTTCGTCACACTCTTCTTCGAGATACGCCAATTCTTCATCAGTAACGTCAATCTCGTCCTGAATAATATCGTAGACCGTATTGTAGTTAGAAAAGATTACTCCCTTTTGAAGAATAGTCTCGATTTCTTCATCAGAGATGTTTTCAATTTTCTCAGCAATTAATTCGTAGTAGCGGTTTACCGTTTCTGCTCTGTTTTCCAAACGGTCTTCGAGTCTCTCCCAATTAATCATAGAAGCCTCTCCTTACAAAAGAGCGCGACACAAAGATGTGTCGCGCAAAAAAGTGACAAATGAATCTTAAATCATGGTTTGGATGATGCGAGGCTTGAAGCCCTTTTCTTCCAAAGCGTTCACGATGCTGTTTTTGTGCTCGGTACCGAATGCTTCAATAGTAAGGCGAAGCTCTACGGCTGCACTGCGGTTTGCGGTTGCGAACTGGTTGTGGTCAAGACGAATAACGTTTCCGTTAGAGTCGGCTACGGTCTGAGCAACACGTACCAATTCGCCAGGCTTATCAGGAAGCAAAACGGATACGGTAAATACACGATCGCGCTGAATCAAGCCATGCTGAACAACAGTAGACATGGTAATTACGTCCATGTTGCCGCCGGAAAGGATGGAAACTACCTTCTTATCTTTAACAGAAAGATGTTTCAGTGCTGCAACGGTAAGAAGACCAGAATTCTCAACAATCATCTTATGATTCTCAACCATGTCCAAGAAGCAAAGAATGAGCTCATCGTCTTCAACGGTGATAATTTCATCAATGTTCTCGTTGATGTAAGGGAATACGATGTCGCCCGGTTCCTGAACAGCAGTACCATCAGCAATGGTAGAAACGGAAGGAAGCTTTACGACATGACCTGCTTCGAGGGAAGCTTTCATGCAGGCAGCACCAGAAGGTTCTACGCCAATTACTTTAATGCGCGGATTAAGAAGCTTTGCAAGGGTAGATACGCCTGTTGCAAGGCCGCCGCCACCAATAGGAACAAGAATTTAATCTACTAACGGGAGCTCCTGAACAATCTCCATGGCAATAGAGCCCTGGCCAGCAGCTACATCAAGATCATTGAATGGGTGTATGAAAGTGTAGCCATTTTCTTCGGCAAGCTGAAGCGCATATTCGCATGCTTCATCATAGACATCGCCGTGAAGTACTACCGTAGCGCCCAATTCCTTTGTGCGCTCAACCTTAATAAGAGGGGTAGTGGTAGGCATAACGATAGTTGCTGCAACGCCATATTTGTGAGCTGCGTACGCAACACCTTGCGCATGATTACCTGCCGATGCGGTAATGAGGCCGCGGTCACGTTCTTCGTCAGAAAGAGTGCTGATTTTGAAGTAAGCACCACGAACCTTGTATGCGCCTGTGCGCTGCATGTTCTCTGGTTTGAAGTAAACCTCGTTGTTAGTTTGCTTACTGAAGTAAGGACTATAAATAAGCTTAGTTTCTTGAGTTACTTCTTTAACTTTATTAGATGCTTTTTCAAAGGTATCCAGAGTCAGCATTGTGAGAGCCTCTATCTATTTATTCTTCCATTATTTCAATGACACATTCTATACCAAAATTCTTATCTGTATAAACATACGTGAATACATTGACTTAATCTCAAAAGAATCCATTACCTCTTCGCACGTCTTTTCGTTAAACAAGTACAATAGGAACGAAATAAAAACCTCGTAAGTAAAAGGTGGGGAAATGGACACTATCGTAACTTCTCAGGCTCCAGCTGCAATCGGCCCTTATTCTCAGGGAAAAATTGTTAATGGCTTCCTCTTTGCAAGTGGACAAATTGCGCTTTCTCCCGAAACAGGAGAACTTGTTGGTTCTACTATCGAAGAGCAGACTGCTCAGGTAATGAAAAACATTTCTGGTATTCTTACTGCTGCAGGAATTGGATTTGATCAGGTTGTAAAAACTACCTGCTTCCTCAATGACATTAACGACTTCGTTGCATTTAATACTGTGTACGCTGAAAGCTTTGGCGAAAGCCTTCCTGCTCGAAGCGCTGTTGAAGTTGCTGCTCTTCCAAAGGGCGCACTTATCGAAGTTGAGATTATTGCTGTTGTTGAGTAGGTAATACGATAAGTAGATAGAACGTTAAGCAGGCAACACGATAAGTAGATAGAGCTTAAAACAGGT
>JBJEKV010000057.1:0-4956 GCA_051878815.1 Anaerotardibacter sp.
CTTGCACAAGTGAAGCAGCATCAAGGCTGAAGTAAGTAAGAAGCTCTTCAAACTCTCCTGATTTGCCGAAGGTATCACGCACGCCTACCAACTCTAATGGTGTTGGCAACTGCTCAGCACACAATTCAGACACTGCAGAACCCAAACCGCCATATACGCTGTGCTCTTCAGCAACTACGCCGCAACCAGTCTTCTTCAAGGAAGCAAGAATGGTTTCCTTATCAAGAGGCTTTACGCAGAATGCGTCAATAACTTCAACAGAAATACCCTCTTCAGCAAGAAGATCAGCAGCCTTATTAGCTTCAGCAATTTCTACACCATTAGCAATAATGGTTACATCCACACCTTCTCGCAAAACATATGCCTTGCCTACTTCAAGCTCTACATCAGGACCATATACTGCAGGAACAGCGGCACGACCCATGCGAACATAAGCAGGACCAGGAGTTTTTGCAGCAAGCTTAAGTGCCGCACAAGCAGCAGAGTAGTCTGCAGGAACAAAAACGTTCATTCCTGGAAGACCTCTCATGAGAGCAACGTCTTCCAACATCTGGTGAGAACCACCGTCAGGACCAACAGAAATACCTGCATGAGTAGGAGCAATCTTTACATTCAATTTGGAATAGCAAACCGTATTACGAATCTGGTCATACGCACGACCGGTGCCAAATACGGCGAAAGAACCCGTAAACGCAACATTGCCCGTCAAAGAAAGGCCTGCTGCAACGTCAATCATGTTCTGTTCAGCAATACCAACATTGAAAAGACGCTTTGCGTTATCTTCGGAAGCAGAAGCGAAAGCCTTAGTAGTAGTAGAACCAGTCAAGTCTGCGTCAACAGCTACAACCTTCATACCCTCTTCTGCGAGCTGAGCTAAGGTTACGCCATATGCTGCGCGAGTTGCTTTCTTTTCTTGTGCCTGTTCAGGAGTTGCCAATTTAACCACAGGACACCTCCAATTCTTCAAGAGCAATCTTTGTTTCTTCGCTATTAGGTGCTTTACCATGCCATCCAGCCTGGTTTTCCATGAAGGAAACACCCTTGCCTTTAACCGTATGAGCAATTACTGCCTTTGGCTTGTTGGAATCAGAAGCCTTAAGAGAGCTCAACAAGGAAATGAGCGCATCAATGTCGTGACCATCAACTTCGTAAGTTTCCCAGCCGAATGCTTCAAATTTATCGGTCATAGCACCAACGGTGCACACATCTTCGATGCGACCGTCAATCTGCAAACCGTTAGAGTCAACAATAGCAATCAAGTTGCCCAAGTTCTGATGAGCGGCAAACTGGGCAGCCTCCCAAACCTGGCCTTCCTGACATTCGCCATCACCAAGGATAGTAAATACTCTGTTTGGAGCGCCATCAAGAACAAAACCAGCTGCCATACCCGCAGCAATAGAAAGTCCCTGACCAAGAGAACCGGTGGATACCTCAACGCAATCCAAAAGATTTGAATCAGGATGACCCTGCAAACGAGTTCCTAATTTGCGAAGAGTAAGCAATTCTTCCTCTGGAATGTATCCAATCTGAGCCATGGTTGCATAAAGAGCAGGTGCTGCATGACCCTTAGCAAGAATAAAGCGGTCTCTGGTTTCATCTTTTGGATCATTTGGGTTATAGGTCATTACCCCTCCAAAGAAGAGAGATGCCATAATGTCCGCACATGATAAGGAACCGCCTGGATGACCGGAACCTGCAGCATGAAGCATTTCAATAATATTCTTGCGAATTGCTCCTGCTTTTTCTTGAGCTGCTTGAGAATTCATATTTTCCTTTCCTTCTGCAGTCAAAACGTTTTACAAAGACGCTTTCCAGCGATGATAACCAACAACAAATTCGTCGATATCACCATCAAGAGCCGCATCAACGTTGCCACTCTCAATGTTACTACGAGTATCCTTTATGAGGCGATATGGATAGAGAACATAATTGCGAATTTGACTACCAAAGGAGTTGTCCGTTTTGTCACCCTTGATACTCATGAGTTTCTCTTCTCGCTTTTGTGCCTCCAGCTCATAAAGCTTACCGCGCAAAACTCTAAACGCTGCTTCTTTATTCTGCAGCTGAGATTTTTCATTCTGACATGTTACTACTATTCCCGTTGGAATATGAGTTAAACGAACAGCAGAATCGGTAGTATTTACGCATTGACCACCAGGACCGCTGGCGCGATACACGTCAACACGAACATCACTTGCAGGAATATCTATGGTGATGTCGTCCTCTGGCAACACAGGAACTACTTCAACTGCTGCAAAGGTAGTGTGACGACGCTGTTTTGCATCAGTTGGCGAAATGCGCACGAGTCTATGAACGCCCGTCTCACTACGCAACATTCCGTAGGCGTTTTTTCCTTCAATTTGGATACTTGCCCTATCAAGACCAATTCCTTCGCCAGGTACTAAATCAAGCACGCGGCATTTCCAGCCCTTGTTAGCGGCGTAGCGCGAATACATGCGATAGAGCATCTCGGTCCAGTCTTGAGCCTCCAAACCGCCGCTTCCCGGATTCACCGTAAGAATGGCATCGCAGCCGTCATACTCTCCCGTAAACCAGGACTCAACCTCAAAGGTGTCAATCATCTGTTCAAGTTCGGAAAGAGACTCTTCCATTTCTTCCTGGAAGGACTCGTCTTCTTCCATTAATTCCTGAGCAGTAAGTGCACTCTCCAAAAGACCTTTTGCTTTCTGGAAACGAGCAAGCGTGTCTTTGATATCAGCAACGTGCTTAGTGGTTTTACCTGCCTTTTCAGGATCATTCCAGAAGTCAGGTTGTGCAAGCACTTCGTTTAATTTCTCAAGTTCCTCTTCAAGAGAGTCGATATGTAAAAAGCCATGTGCATCTGCAAGCCTTTGTTCGGCTTGTTCGCAGGTTATCATTTCTTCAACCTTTTCTTACTTCAAAACGTACTATCTATTTGCTGGCCTACCGTGGCAGTTCTTAAACTTCTTGCCTGAACCACAAGGACATTTATCGTTTCGACCGACATTTGCGTACGGATCGTTTTTATCCTTCTGAATAGTTTTTGTCTTCTTTGGTGCCTCTTTAAGCGTTTGCTCACCATTAGGAGTAGCAGCACTTGTCTGTTGTTTAGCAGCACCTCTCATTGCTGAGCCCGCAGAATTGAGAGTCTCTTCAGGGTTAGAGTAAGAAACATTGCCTTCCAAAGGAGACTTTTCCTCTTCGGTCTTTGCTTCAATCTTGAACGAAGAACGAAGCAAGAACTGAAGGAAGTCGCGGTAGATAGAAGCAGTCAATTCCGCAAAGCTCTTATGAGCCTCTTCGCGATACTCGGTCAATGGATCACGGTGACCGTAAGCACGCAAATTAATACCACTCTTCAAGTAGTCCATTTCTTGAAGATGATTCATCCAACGCGTATCCAACAAGCGGAGCATAACCTGACCCTGCAACTGAGCCATGATTGGGCCAAGCTGAGCTTGCTTTTCGTCATAAATAGCCTGGAAATGTGCCTCAATTTGATCACGGAGAGTATCTACGTCATCATCATGATCAAAGCTATCAAGGCTCAAAGAATCATCGCCGGTCATGGTAACTAACCATGCATTCAGTACGTCAGCATCCCAGTCATCGGAAGCCATCTTAGGATTGCAGCTTTCAAGCACTGCTGCCGTTACCACGTCATCAATAATCTCAGGGATGCGCTCAGACAAATCCTTGCCATCAAGAATTGCATTACGTTCCTTATAGATTGCCTTACGCTGCAAGTTCATAACGTCGTCATATTCGAGAACTCGTTTACGCGTAGAGAAGTTGATAGATTCAACTTGGCGCTGAGCAGATTCGATAGCTTTAGAAACCATGCCGGCATCAATTGGCATATCGTCAGGAAGGTTTGTCTTCTCCATCATGCGGCTTACGGAATTCATCTTGTCTCCACCGAACAGGCGCATCAAATCGTCTTCGAGGGACAAGTAGAACTGGGTGCAACCAGGGTCACCTTGACGACCAGAACGACCACGAAGCTGATTGTCGATACGACGAGATTCATGACGCTCGGTACCAATTACGCACAAACCGCCTGCTTTGCGAACAAGTACCGCTTCCTCTTGAGTTATCTTTTCAGCTTTTTCCTTAGCTGCCTTAATCTGTTCAGGAGTTGGTTCGGCATTTTCATCTTCAAGCATTTCTGCCAAGAACACTTGTGCCATCTCTTCAGCGTTGCCGCCCAACAAAATGTCAGTACCACGACCAGCCATGTTGGTTGCAATAGTTACCGCACCTGCACGACCTGCCTGAGCAACAATAGAAGCTTCTCTCTCATGTTGCTTTGCATTCAATACTTCATGGCGAATGCCTCGCTTAAGCAACATCTTGCTCAAACGCTCAGAACTTTCAATAGATACGGTACCAACCAAAATAGGCTGACCGAGAAGATGACGCTCTTCAATTTCGTCAACGACCGCATTGAATTTTGCATCAATGGTTCGGTAGATTAAGTCGTTGTTATCTTTACGCGCTACTGGCTTGTTTGGAGGAATAGCAACAACCGCCAAGTCGTAGATTTGGCGGAATTCGGAATCCTCTGTCATAGCCGTACCGGTCATACCAGAAAGCTTTTCGTACAAGCGGAAGTAGTTCTGCAAGGTAATAGTTGCTAAGGTCTGGTTTTCCTGACGAACCATTACCCCTTCTTTTGCTTCAATAGCCTGATGGAGGCCTTCGGAATATCTGCGGCCTTCCATGATGCGACCCGTAAATTCATCAACAATCTTGATTTCACGCTCAGGAGTTACGATGTAGTCAATGTCGCGATGGTACAAGAACTGTGCGCGCAATGCCTGCTGGAGATGGTTTGCGTAGAGACCATTAGGATTACTAAAGATGTCATCAATTCCGGTAAGGAATTCAACCTTCTCAAGACCAACTTCGGTGGTATAGATAGTGCGCTTTGCTTCATCCATTTCGAAGTCTACTTCGTTTTGCAAACCGCGA
>JBJEKV010000058.1:0-4927 GCA_051878815.1 Anaerotardibacter sp.
AGTGGTAGTAATCCATGTTAGGGAAACCGAATGAACCCTTGGTACCAAAGATACGGAGGCTGTTTTCTCCTGGCATCATAGTGAAGAAGGTGTTCTCTTCAGCTGCCAAGTCGTAATTCCACGCAGAAGGGGTGCCGTCAGATACCCAATAAGAAGCAGTAATGCCACCTTCGAATTCCAAAACAACGGAAACGGAGTCTTCAACTTCATTTCCGCGGATGGTGTTGCGACCTGCTGCATAAACGCGCTGACACTTAGCGCCAATAGCGAAGTTTAAGTCGTCCATGTCATGGATGGTGTTAATGAGGAGAGGGCCGCCACCTTTCTTGGTGTGCCACTCTACATCGAAGTAGTTAAAAGGCTTTGCAATAGCGTATGTTGACTGGATACCAACAAGATCACCTAACTTGCCAGAAGCAATGAATTCCTTAAGGAACTGATAGCGTGAACCGCTGCGGCGATGATGACCAACAAGGAGGTTAGCGCCTGCTTCTTTGCATGCGGAAATGATTTCGTTTGCTTCTTCAACGGTGTTAGCAATAGGCTTCTCTAAAAGGATGTTCTTAATGCCAGCATCAAGACATGCTTTTGTAGCGGAAACATGAAGACCATTTGGAAGGGCGATTGCAACCGCATCAAGTGGCACTTCAGCAAGAAGTTCGTTGAAGTCTGCATACAACGGAGTGTCTAACTCTTTTGCTACATCTTCAGCTTGCTGTCCAAATCCGGCAACAGCAACAAGATCAAGCTCGCTATTTTTCTTTGCATCTCGTGCAATTTTACTACCTTGATTGAGGCCAAAAACCGCAAAACGAATTCCCATAACAAGGTCCCCTTTCAACTACGCCAGTAAAGAGTTGTGCTTTTGTTTATTTAATCTGTATAAGAACTCGCATTAAGAAAGGAATGCGAAGCAGATTAAATCATTGTGACCCTATTGTTATTCCTTCGAATGATTTAATCAAATTGAATTGATTTACTGATATTTCGCCGTTATAAGTTTTATTTATAACCATCTGTTCTGCTGTTTATAAGCTTGGAGGCTGGTGTTTTGCGGATTGTTTGTTTGTAGGCTGGGTTATTTGCCTTTAGTCTGGCGCTTTGCTGTTTATGCGCTTGGAGGCTGACGCTTTACGGGTTATTCGCTAATAAGTTTGATTCCTTCTTCAAGAGTTTTTTCATTAAGGGCGCCCAACACCTGTGCTTTTTGGTTTCCTTGCGCGTCAATGAAGAAGGTCATAGGAACCGAATATATGCCGTAAGTCTGCGAGGCTTCTTGCTTCGTGTCGAAGAGAATAGGGAAGGTGTAGTTCTGAGCTTCAACAAATGAAGAAGCACTTTCTACGGTCTCGCTTTTTCCATCCGTGAGGTTGACCATGAGAAAAGTGATGGTGTTGCCCTGTTTGTCGAATTGTTCTTGGAAGAGCGGCATCTCACTTCTGCAAGGGCCACACCAGCTTGCCCAGAAATTGAGAACAACGGGTTTTCCCTGGTAGTCTGAGAGCTTGTGAGGATCTCCGTTGGCGTCATAGACGGTGAAGTCTTTAGCGGGAATTGTTTCGTTATTGTCTGTCTTAGTGGCGGTGCCGTTGATAGTGTTGAACGAATTTGAGGCTTCCTCGGAAAGAGTGTTGTAGAGAAGGGCAGCGCCTGTTACAAGGCAAACCAGAACTAAACCTACCAGGAGAAGTTTTTTCTTGTTATCCATGGTGCCTCCTTAACTACCCAACAATCCAAGCATCCAACTTAAGGTTCCCGTTGCCATAAGCACGCCCAACACGATAAGAAAGATGCCACTGATGGTATTGATAATTTGGTAGTGAGCTTTAATCCAATTAAATGCCGATTTGAGGTAATCAATGAGCACGGCGCTCAAAATGAAAGGAATTCCTAAGCCAAGTGAATAGGCTAGAAGCATAAGCGCGCCTTTTAATGCGTGGGCTTGAGATGAAGCAAGCATGAGTGCCGATCCTAAAAAGGCTCCAACACAAGGAGTCCAGCCAATAGCAAACACTAAACCTAAAACAAATGCTTTAGCAAAACTCATTTGGGTGGTAGGAGCGTTTTGGTGTGTTCCTTTAAGAAAGGAGAGCGAAAAGACACCCAGATAACTCAATCCAAAGAGGATAACAATGGTACCCGTAATGCCGTTGAGCACCGCTTGATATTCTTTCAAGAGAGAACCAAGGCTTCCGGCAAGAAGGCCAAGACAGAGAAAAACAACGGTGAAACCACAAACAAAGCCCAAGGCGCCTTTAAGAGTAGAGTGCGTGTTTCGCTGACCGCCACCAGCAAAATAAAAGACATAGATGGGAATTAAGGGAAGGAGGCATGGCGAGACAAACGTGATAATGCCTTCGAGGAATGAAATGAGGTATTCCATAATAAGTTCCTAAAAAACTGGCGCGCCCAGCAGGATTCGAACCTGCGACCTTTGGATTAGAAGTCCACTGCTCTATCCAGCTGAGCTATGGGCGCTTTAGTAAAGGTATTATAACAAACTATTTTGATTTCGTTAGACGAACTACCTCTATCTTATAAAGTATTTGTGAGATAATGATAGTTCGTTTAATCAGGTATGTTTGGAGGAATAATGGCTTTTTCTCTTAAAGGTCGCAACTTCTTAAAGCTTTTGGACTTTACTCCTGAGGAAGTTGAAGGCTTAGTTACTTTAGCAGCAGAGCTAAAAGATAAGAAAAAGAAGGGCATTGCTCATCGTGAGCTTGAAGGCAAAAACATTGCTTTAGTTTTCGAAAAGACCTCCACCCGTACTCGATGCTCTTTTGAAGTTGCTGCATTCGATTTGGGTATGAATGCTGTTTATTTGGATGGCTCTGGTTCCCAGATTGGTAAAAAGGAAAGCATTAAGGATACTGCTCGTGTTTTGGGCCGTATGTTTGATGGTATTGAATATCGTGGCTACGGTCAGGAAATTGTTGATACGCTTGCTGAGTATTCTGGCGTTACCGTATGGAATGGTCTTACCAATGAGTGCCACCCAACTCAGACTATTGCTGACCTGCTCACCATTAAAGAAGAGTTTGGCTCTTATGAGGGCTTGAAGCTGGTATTTATGGGTGACGCAAAGAATAACGTTGCAAACTCCTTGATGGTTGGTTGTGCAATGATGGGCATTACCTATGTTGCCTGCTGCCCTAACGAGTGTGCTCCTGATCCTGAGTTGGTAGAAAAGTGCCGTGAACTTGCAGCACCTTACGGTTCTGAGGTTATCGTTACTGATGACGTTAAAGAGGCAACTACTGGTGCTCACATTCTTTATACCGATATTTGGGTTTCCATGGGTGAGCCAGTTGAATTGTGGGCTGAACGTATCCAGCAGCTCAGTCCTTATCAGATTAATGCTGAGGTAATGAATAATGCGGCAGATAATGCAATCTTGATGCACTGCCTCCCAGCATTCCATGACACCGAGACTACCGTTGCTAAAGATATTGAGGCTCAGTTCGGTCTTACCGAAATGGAAGTTACTAACGAAGTATTCGAATCTGCTCAGTCTCGTGTTTTTGATGAGGCAGAAAATCGTATGCATGCCATTAAAGCAATTATTCTGGCAACCATGAAATAAAACAAACGAACTATAAACCTAACAAATACAAATTTAACCTGGAAAGATAACTGATGATTATTCGCGAAGTTCTTGAAAACGTACTATATGAAGCACTTACTACCTGTGTTGAAGATGGTTCTCTTCCACTTGAAGAGATTCCTCAGCCAACCTTAGAGCGTCCTCGTGAAGAAGCTCATGGTGACTGGGCTTGCACCATTGCAATGCGTCTTGCAAAGCAGGCACGTATGAATCCTCGACAGATTGCTCAGATTATTGTTGATCACTTGGGAAATTCTTCACTTATTGCTCATTGTGAAATTGCTGGTCCAGGATTTATTAATTTCACGATTTCTAACGAGGCTTTTCAGGAGGTTGTAGCTCAGATTCGCCAAGAAGGAAATGAGTACGGTAAGGGAGAGAAGAAGCAAGACGTCAAGGTTAATCTTGAATACGTTTCCGCAAACCCAACTGGTCCTATGCATGTAGGTCATGGTCGCTGGGCCGCTCTTGGTGACTCTATTGCTCGCATTATGCGTCATGCTGGTTATGTGGTAGATGAAGAGTTCTACATCAACGACCAGGGCAACCAGATGAATGTTTTTGCAAACTCAATTGTGGTTCGTTATCAGCAGGCTCTTGGTGCAGACGTTGAAATGCCAGAGGCATGTTATGGCGGCGCATACATCAAGGATATTGCGCAGCTCATTATTGATAACGATGGCGATAAGTGGCTTTCTGCTAACGAAGATGAGCGCCTGTATTACTTCCGTGAGTTTGGCTACAAGACCATGCTCGATAACGTAAAGGAGACCTTGTCATCCTTTGGAACTAACTTCGACACCTGGTTCTCAGAGCGCTCCTTATTTGTTGAGGATGAGCAGGGACAGACTAAGGTTTCTCGCGCTTTTGAAGCTATGAAGGAGAAGGGTTATATCTTCGAAAATGAGGGTGCAACCTATTTCCGTTCAACCGAATTCGGTGACGACAAAGATCGCGTTTTGATTAAGCAGAATGGCGAATTGACCTACTTCATGAGTGACGTTGCGTATCATTATGACAAGATTCAGCGTGGCTACAATAAGCTTATTGATATTTGGGGCGCTGATCACCATGGTTATATTCCTCGCTGTCAGGCAATGATGGCTGCATGGGGATACCCTGAGGCACTCGAGGTTCTTCTTGGACAGTTGGTAAATCTCTTCCGTGATGGCGAAGCAGTACGTATGTCAAAGCGTACCGGTGAAATGATTACCTTCTCTGAGTTGATTGAAGAAGTAGGCGTTGACGCTACTCGTTATTTGATGCTTTCTAAGTCTTCTGACCAGTCTATCGACTTCGACATTGATCAGGCAAAGAAGT
>JBJEKV010000059.1:0-4857 GCA_051878815.1 Anaerotardibacter sp.
AATTAGCAAGCTTCTTTGACTTTAGCGATGCTCTTCTTGAGTTCACCTGGCTTGATGTTGTAGAGCGCATCAATGAAAGCAACCTTGAAGCTTGCAGGACCATTGCACTCACCTTCAGCAATAGTACCAGCCAAGTTGAAGTGAGCCGTTGCAGCAAGAGCAGCAATAAATGGAGTAGTCTGGGTTGCGTATACCGCACAAACACCACCCAAAGAGCAGCCAAAACCGGTAACGGAAGCCATAAGCTTGCTGCCACCCTTGAGATACACAACGGTTGTGCCGTCGGTAACAATGTCTTCTTTGCCAGAAACTGCAACAGCACCGTTAATGAAACGAGCAAGTGCTACCGCAGCGGGAAGAGCGGCCTGAGTTGGGTCAGTTGCATCAACGCCGCGTACCGTTGACTCTGCCTCTTCGCCAGAAACCAAATCCCACAATTTAGCAAGAGCAATAACCTCAGAAGCGTTACCGCGAACAATTGCAGGAGGGAATTTCTTAAGCTTGGTAAGAATTTCAGTACGGATAGATCCAATACCAATTGCAACTGGGTCCAAAACCCATGGCTTGCCCAACTTATTCATCTCTTCAGCAGTTGCCAAAATGCTCTGACGATGAAGAGGGATCAAGGTACCAACATTGATATACACAGAATTGCCCGCATTTGCTAAGAACTGACCTTCATCTTCCAAATAGACCATAGCAGCGGAGCCACCAACTGCAAGCTGAGCATTAGCAACAAAGTCGATAGTAACGTTGTTGGTAATAGAACCAGCCATTGGATTGTTTTCGCGCACTGCCTTAGAGGCGTCTTTCATCTGAGAAGCAATTTCTTTCTTAGTCAAAACGGTTCCCATGGGCCAACCTTTCTTTTGGTTTTGCAATTCTAAGGTTCAATCCTACTACGCCCTGTTGATAACCGATAGATAATTTCGATAAGCTGCAATAAGCCCTCTTCAAGTTACAAGTCAATGGTGAAGATTTGGCTGGCGCGCCAAGGCTAAGCACGCGCTAAAGTCTCACGCAACACAGCAGCCCCCACGCGGCCAGCGTGACAATTGGAATGTTTGGCGCACTAAGGCTGAGTGGCCACGCGGCGCGGTGAACGCGGCGGGCCAGTAGCCGAAGGGCGTGGCCGCGCAGCGGGCGCAGGCAATAAAAAAGTGCGGCTCTTGCGAACCGCACTTGATAGTTACATGGTGCCCCCGATAGGATTCGAACCTACGACGCACGGTTTAGGAAACCGACGCTCTATCCCCTGAGCTACGGGGGCATGCAGGGTGATATTGTATCACGCTCTTTATTGAGAAAACCTCATACTTACGAAACAGTTAAGGTAATTGTTGCTCCCTTTTCGGCATTTCCAGAAGGAGATTGGCTTACTACCTTAGCACCCGATGCATCAGGATTTCCCGAGAAGGTTACCTTGAATCCTGCTCCTTCCAAGGTTGACTTAGCGGTGTAAGGGCTCTGGCCAACTACGTTAGGAACAGAAACTACGTCAGAACCAAGCGATACGGTAATAGTAATAGTTGAACCCTTTTCAGCAGTACCAGTCTGGCTCTGGGAAATTACCTTGCCCTCTTCAACCGACTGAGAATGATCGTAGGATACATTTACCTGAAAGCCTGCATTCTGAAGCGAAGAGGTAGCATTTTCCTTAGTAGCACCAACTACGTTAGGGATAGATACCTTTTCCTTGCCCTTAGAGATGTTCAAGGTAATGGTGTCACCCTTTTTAGCCTTGGTGTTTGCTGCAGGATTTTGCTGAGCTACACATCCCGATTCAACATCAGAGTAGACTTCTTCGCCAAAGGTGACACTAAAGCCCATTTCAGTAAGCTTCTTTTGTGCCTCATCCTTAGAAACACCCTTTAAGTCAGGAACGGTAACTTCTTCAGTTCCCTTAGAAATGGTGATATTAACCTTTGCACCCTTCTTTGCCTTTTCACCTGCAGAAGGGCTAGTGCCTACAACCTTGCCTTTTTCCACATCAACGGAATAGACTTCAGTTTCGGTGCCAATTTCAAAGCCTGCTTCTTTCAAGGTAAGGCGTGCTTGTTCCTTGGTCATGTTCTTAGTATCAGGAACGGTAACTTCATCACCGGAGTTGAAGAACATTACGCCTACCACGATTGCGATAACCGCAAGCAACACAAGAACTGCTGCAATAGGACCCTTGCGAGACTTCTTTGGCTCCTCAACTGGTGTATAGGTACCGGTCTGGTGATAGGTGGTCTGACGAGTAGTCTGGCCATTATCAGCAGAAATATTATCAAGAGCAGGCATCACCTTAGTGCCGCCCATGTTTGGAGTGCCCAAAACTTGTGTTGGCATAGAAGAAACAGCGCCAACCTGTACCTGACGGCCTGCCAAGAAATCGTTCAAAACGGAGCGCATCTCAGCAGCAGAGCTGAAGCGGTCTGCAGGATTCTTAGCCAATGCCTTCATGATGATTGCTTCAAGGGCAGGATCCAAGGTTGGATTGAGGGTGCTTGGAGCAGCAGGCATTTCGTTAACCTGCTTTACGGCAACGCTTACTGCGTCAGTACCTTCGAAAGGAAGACAACCGGTCACTGCTTCGTACAAAACAATACCTAATGAATAGATATCGGAAGCAGGAGTCAAATCCTTACCTTGTGCCTGTTCCGGCGAAACGTAGTGAGCCGTACCTAAAACGGTAGTGGTGCTTGAGAGACCCGCATCACCAGCACGAGCAATACCAAAGTCCATAACCTTAATGTTTCCATCAGGCTGGATCATAATATTTTGAGGCTTGATGTCACGATGGATGATGTCTGCATCGTGAGCAACGGTTAATGCCTGAGCAATTTGAGAACCAATTTCGGCAGCTTTACGCTGATTGATGCTACCACGCAACTGAATAGCAGTCTTTAAGTCGGTGCCCTTGAGATACTCCATAACAATGTAGTAGGTATCATCAAGTGCGTCACAGCCCCAGTCGTAAATATTTACGATGTAAGGAGACTGAAGACGAGCAGCAGATGCAGCTTCCTGCCTAAATCTTTGAGTGAAGGTTTGATCGGCAGCATATTGAGGAAGCATTACTTTAACCGCAACCGTACGACCAAGAACATTATCTTGCGCACGGTAAACCTCGGCCATTCCCCCAATGCCTACACGCTCAATTAATTCATATCGATTGTTAAATACTTTGCCAACCATGTTTCCGGCCACGTTTATTCTCCTTTTGGAATTCATGCTTTAGCAGTCAAATATGCTAAAAAGAATACCCTATTTTATGTCTTTTTCTAACTTGCTAGAAGAACATTCCTTCTACCACTATTAAAAATTCTCAAATATACGGAAAAGCGTTCTTTCCCTACAAATAACCCTCTACGCGAAGGGCAGTTTCCAATACGTTTTGTGCACGAGACGAAGCACCAGTATTTGCTCCCTCTTCCAAAACAATCGCAACTACAACCTTGCAGTCCTCTGTTGGGCCCATGCCTACAAACCAGGAGTCGTCTACGGCCTTGCCAGTTTCAGCAGTACCCGTCTTGCCCGCAATAGACACGCCTGATACCGCCGCAGGAGCACCCGTACCGTTTTCAACTACGCCCTGCAAAACGTCCTTTACGCGCTGAGCCGTAGAAGAAGAGATTGGAGTATAGAGAACTGAAGGTTTCGTAGTGGAACTACACTTGCCTTCAGAGTTATATACGCTGTCAATCAAGTAAGGCTTCATGATCTTGCCGTCGTTCGCAATTGAGCAACCAACCATTGCCATCTGCATAACAGTTGCCTGAGGACCTGCCGGACTTGCATGTTCGCCAACTGGCTCACCTGCTGCAGCCCATGCCGTCTCCCAGGTGGTCATTTCACTTGGTTCAGGCATCAAGGATTTTGCCAACGGAATATCGAAGCTGAAGGTCTCGTTGAAACCAAACTTGCTGGAGTAATTTACCAACAAGGTTGAACCAATCTGAGTACCTACCTGAGCATAAACCGTGTTAGCGGATACCTCAGTTGCGCGTGCGAGCGTGATAGCTCCGTAGGAATTTCCGCCGAAATTAGTAACCTTGCCGTTGCCAATTTCCATCTCGCCCGGTGCATCATAGACAGTTGTCTCCGTTGCAATGTTGTTCTCTAATGCCGTTGCAAGAGAAACAATCTTGAAGGTAGAACCAGGTGAATAGAGTGCTTGGGTTGCACGGTTATACATTGCGGAAGAATCAGTGTTCTGGAGAACGGATTCGTAATCATCAGCATCGTAGGTTGGCGAAGAAGCAAGGGCGAGCACCGCACCGGTCTCAGGATCCATTACTACACACGCACCAGAATAACCCTTCAAAGCATCCTGTGCTGCCTTTTGAATGGTTGAGTTAATAGTGAGTTTTACGTCGTTACCTGCCGTTGTCTTTCCGGTAAAGGAATTAATTACATCAGCCCAACTTGCATAGTTTTCTTTTCCAGAAAGGGTGTCATTGCACGAAGCTTCGATGCCCGTGGTGCCATACTTGGTTGAAGCATAGCCCACCACGTGAGCAGCCAAGGTTCCCGCAGGATATTCGCGCTCATACAAACCATCTTCTTGCTGAACACTTCGTGCCAGCACTACGTTGTCATAGGTCGTGATAGTACCGCGCTCTGTGTTAGCCTCTTTTGCAATAGTGTGGTTATTGATTGACATCTGCTGATAATAGTCAGCCTGAATAACCATGATGAGCGTGAGGTTTGCAATAAGAAGCGCAATCAACGCCGCAAAGGCAATCATGGTCTTAGTAATGTGCTGGCCCAAGGAAACGCGACCCAAAACGCCTGAGGAATGAAGCATTCCGGTACCCGAAATCATTTCCGTATCTAAGCCCGTGCTCTGGTCTCCGCACTTGAGCAAGA
>JBJEKV010000060.1:0-4837 GCA_051878815.1 Anaerotardibacter sp.
ATGTTGCTCAAAGTGTTGCTGCGGTTGAGCAAGAATTGGCAAATGATGGAGGCGTTCCTGTTCTCTTCATTATTAAGGAGGACGCTCTCTCATCCTTCCGTTTGCCTGTTCAGATTAAGAGTGACTTTGTTGTTCATGGTGCAAGCTCTGAAGAATGTGCTCTTCGCATTCGTCAGTTGCTCTGGCCAGGCAATGAAAGCTCTTCAAGTGATTTCATTACCGTTGATAATATGACTATCAACTTGGCAACGTATCAGGTTACCGTTAATAATGTGCCACTAGACTTCACGTACCTCGAGTATGCGCTCTTGGCATTCTTGGTAACCCACCCATCAAGAACGTATTCGCGCGACGCACTTCTTCGTCGTGTTTGGGGCTTTGATTACTATGGCGGTTCTCGTACCGTAGACGTACACGTTCGTCGTGTTCGTGCAAAGCTTGGACCTGATTTGGCTCAGCGCTTGGAAACCGTACGTGGCGTTGGCTATTTGTGGAACGCTTAATCACGAGCTTTTTAACGTTCCTACAAATTTTTAACTTTCTTTTCGCAGTAAAATGACTACCCTGTCTCCTAAAGCCGTTTCACGGTTAAGAGGGGGCAGGGTGGTAGTGTAGAATGGCTTCATAATCTGTATTGATAAGTGAGGTTTTTTGTGAGCGAAGAGATTTCTGTTTCGAACGAAGAGAATAATCCAAAAACATACGCCGTAATTGACGGCAATTCTTTTATGCATCGCGCATTTCACGCGGTTCAGGCTTCCATGAATGCGCCTGACGGAACGCCAACTAATGCGGCATTTGGCTTCATGTCAATGTTTCTCAAGATGATGGAAACCTTAAAACCCGATGCGGTAATCTGCGCGTTCGATAAAGGTCGTCCTCAGTTTCGCATGGACGCGCTCGAGCAATATAAGGCTCAGCGCCCTCCTATGGATCCTGACTTGAAGGTGCAGTTTCCTCTTGTCGAAAAACTTTTAGAGTCTCTTTCGATTCCCGTTGTTTCTCTTCCTGGTTGGGAGGGAGACGATATCTTAGGCACCATTGCTGCTCGTAACGAAAAGCTTGGTAACAAAACCTTGCTCGTAACGGGTGATAAGGATGCCTATCAGTTAGCTTCTGAATTAACCCGTATTGTTACCACGAAAAAGGGCATTACTGATATTGCGGTATATGGACCTGCCGAGGTTGAGGAGCGCTACGGCGTTACCCCTGCGCAGTTCCCTGACTTCTTGGGCTTAAAGGGTGACTCTGCAGATAATATTCCTGGCGTTAAAGGTATTGGCGATAAAAAAGCAGCCAGCATGCTTCAGGAATATGGCTCCATTGAAGGCATCTACGAAAACATCGACTCCTTCAAGGGGAAGCAGAAGGAAAATTTAATTAACGGCAAGGATGACGCGTTTATCTCTCGTCAGGTTGCTACCATTGTGACTGATGTCGAATTCGATCTTGATTTGGATGCTGTTTCGTTCCCTTCCTTCGACCCAGAAAAAGTAACTGAAGCCTTTAGCGAAGTGCGTTTTAATGCTCACTTAGGAAAGGTTTTGGCGCTGTGTCCGACTGCTGTTGCACCACAGACCGAAATTGAGTATGAGACTATTCTTACTGCCGCAGAGAGTGACGTGTTCTTTGAGGAGCTTTGCCAGGCTTCAGAGAAGGGCTCTGACTCGGAATTAGGGGAAGGCTCCAGCTCTGATTCGGAGAAAGAATCTAGTTTGGATTTAAAGAAGACCTCTGGCTCAGATGCGGCTGAAGAAATTGGCGTTGCTTTTTCGCATGACCCACAAACTAATCTCTTCTCTTCTGGCCTTGTGCTTGCCGTAAATACCGAAAAAGGTACAGCAATTTTCGACCAGAACACCAGTCACTCTCCTGAGAGTGTAGTGGCATGGCTTATTGCGAACAAAGAATTCTCCGTATATGACGGCAAGGAATTCGCTCAGCTTATCTTCCCTAAAGACGTCAACAAAGAAGCATTTGTTACGGAAGAAGAAATGCTTGCGGCATCCTTCTTTGACGTTTCGCTTGCTGAGTATGTCTGTGATGCTGCTAAAGGAAGCAGCTCTCTTGAAAATCTTGTGCAAGATTATTTGGGTTCGGTTATTCCTGATGAGCAAAACCAAAACAAGACATTCTCTTTTAAAGCGTGCTGTGTTCGTTTGCTCAAAGAGCCTCTCAAAAAGCAGCTCCAGGAGCGAAATGCCGAGGAAGTCTATTATTCTATCGATTTACCGTTGGTGGGTGTGTTGGCTTGCATGGAGCGCACGGGCGCAGAGATTGATAACGATATGCTTTCAGCACTCGGTCAAGAAACGGGCCAGGTTATTGAAGCGCTCAAAGCACATATTATTGAATTGGCGGGAGAAGACTTTAATGTTGATTCGCCAAAACAATTAGGCCATATCCTTTTTGAGGTAATGGGCTTTGATCCAATCAAGAAAACAAAAAGTGGCTTTTCGACGGATGCTTCCGTATTAGGAGAACTGGCCAAGAAAATTCCAGCTGACCAGCCAAACATTGCTGAAGAGGTTTTGCAGTATCGAGAGTTCGCAAAAATTAAGTCGACCTACATTGACGCATTGCCAAAAATGGCTCAGCGCGCAGAAGATGGAAGGGTGCATACTTCTTTCAATGAACGTATCACCGCAACGGGTCGCCTGTCTTCATCAGATCCTAATCTCCAAAACATTCCGGTAAGAAGCGAGTTTGGACGAAAGATTCGCGAAACGTTCATTCCGTTTGCAAACCATGATTATTTCGTATCGGCTGACTATTCACAGATTGAACTTCGCCTGCTTGCTCACCTCTCAGGGGACGAGCATTTAATCAATGCGTTTAATTCTGGTGAAGATTTCCATGCCAATACCGCATCCCGCGTATTTGGTGTGCCGGTTGAGCAAGTAACCCCTCAGATGCGTAGTAGGGCAAAAGCAGTTAACTTTGGCATTGTGTATGGTCAACAGGCATATGGCCTAGCGCAGTCCTTGGGAGTGTCTTTTTCGGAGGCAAAGGACATGATAGATAGGTACTACGAGGCATATCCTCAGGTGCGCACTTATCTTGATGAGACGGTTGAAATGGCCCGCCAAAATGGCTATGCGGAGACTTTGTTTGGTAGAAGGCGTTATATCCCTGATTTGAAGTCTCGCAATGCGGCAAAGCGTAGTTTTGGCGAACGAACTGCCATGAATCATCCAATGCAGGGAAGTGCCGCCGATATTATTAAAATTGCTATGAGAAATGTTCAAGAAGAGCTTGTATCTTCTGGCAAATCGAGTAAACTTTTGCTGCAGGTTCATGACGAACTTGATCTTTCAGTTCCTAAAGAGGAGCTGGAGGAAGTTTCCGCTCAGGTTAAGGAGATAATGGAATCTGTTGTTTCCCTTTCGGTTCCGCTGTTGGTTGATGTCTCCTGGGGAAAGAACTGGGCAGAAGCACACTAAAACTGCACTAAGCGTGGCGAATACTGGTCTGCGTTCCGTTAAGCGAAAAAAGTGAAAAATTTCTTTCGTTTAGTTGACTTATGCGCTTAAGACTAGTATAGTATCGCTTTGCGTTTTGAACATATTAGGAGTAAATCGATGTACGCAATTATTAAAACTGGTGGAAAGCAGTACAAAGTAGCTGCTGGAGATTTTGTAAATGTTGAAAAGCTTGATGCAGAGGTTGGCACCACTGTTGAATTGCCTGTAATCGCTGTTGTAGATGGCGCTCAGGTAGAGGCAGATCCTGCTAAGGCAGCTGCAACAAAGGTAGAGGCTACCATTGTTGAGCAGTTCAAGGGTGAAAAGGCACTCATCTTCAAGTTTAAGAAGCGCAAGAACTACAAGCGCACTCGTGGTCATCGTCAGCAGTTGACCCTCGTTAAGATTACCGCTGTAGGCGCTGAAAAAGCTGAGTAAAAGGAGGGAATTAGAATGGCACATAAGAAAGGTCAAGGTTCCATCCGTAACGGTCGTGACTCCCAGTCTAAGCGTCTTGGTTGCAAGCGTTTTGCAGGTGAAACCGTAACCGCTGGTAACATCTTGGTTCGTCAGCGTGGTACCCGCATTCACCCAGGCGAGAATGTTGGTCGCGGCAAGGATGACACTTTATTCGCAATGTGTGATGGCGTTGTTGAGTACACCAAGGGTGCACGTCGCAAGGTTCACGTTCGCGTACAGGCATAGCTCAACCTTTTAATAGTAAAATTGTAAGCCCTCTGCATTGCAGGGGGCTTTTTCGTTTAGAATCGACTTATTATGTTTACTGATAAAGTTCGTATATTTGTAAAAGCCGGTGATGGTGGCGCGGGCTGTACTTCCTTCAGACGTGAAGCTCATGTTCCAAAGGGTGGTCCTGACGGTGGAGACGGCGGCCGCGGCGGTAACGTTATTGTTAAGGCAGATATGACCGTATCTTCTTTGATTGACTACCGCTTCAAGCATCACTTTAAGGCTACTCGTGGCACCCACGGTAAGGGTGCTAAACGTCATGGTGCTAATGGTGAGGATTTGATCCTGAAAGTTCCGGTAGGCACTATTGTTCGCGAATATTCCGAAGACACAAAAGAAGTTGGCGAAATTATTGCTGACTTAACCCATCATGACGAGCAAATCATCGTAGCTAAAGGCGGTCCAGGAGGCCGTGGCAACTGTCACTTTGTTACCCCAACAAGGCGCGCTCCTGCGTTTTCCGAATTAGGTGTTCCTGCTGAGGAGCGTTGGATTGAGCTTGAAATGAAGCTTATGGCTGACGCTGCGTTGGTGGGTGTTCCTTCTGCTGGTAAGTCTTCTTTGATTTCTCGCATTTCGGCAGCAAAGCCTAAAATTGCTGACTATCCATTTACGACGCTCGT
>JBJEKV010000061.1:0-21099 GCA_051878815.1 Anaerotardibacter sp.
ACGTATAGGCACTTCTTCAACCATTCCGGTTGATAATGCAAGCATGGGCGGATTGGTTGCATGCATTAATTTGGAGACAGGAGAATTGAGTGAGGCGCGTTCTCTTCATAATTTAGATGTTCATGAAGTTCATCCTGATTCGGGTAATCCAATTAAGGGAGTTGTTGTTCCCGAGTGGGAGCGCATCAAAGAGACAGCCCTTAACCTTGCGAAACGTTTTCCTTATATCGTGTTTGTTGCCTGGGATATTTTGCTTGGCGAAGATGGCAAAGCTTATATTATTGAGGCCAATGCTTCTTCTGGTGTGAATATCATTCAGTTATGGGGACCTCAAAAACAAGGTGAGCTGGGCGATTTTTACCGTGCTCATGGGGTTTTGAAGAAATAGTATTTTAGTCGATAAGCATACTACCCAATTATTTTTATGGAACAAAGAAATCAACAGAACAACAATCAGCGTTTTAATGAAGTGGACAAGCAGCCAAAAACGCCAAGGCATGCTAAGCACGTATCACCTGATTACGACTGGAATAGCAATCTAGGTGATTCCACCTCTTGGGATAGCAGTGAAGTAATTGGAAAGCACGCTAAGCATGCTGCTTCCGCAAAGAGGAATCTACAACACTCATTTAATGTTACTGTTCCGACTTTTGCTGAGATGGTAGCCAAAACTGAAACACTAGCTACAGCTGAAGTTTCGGCCACAGCTGAAACTCAGGAGCTGGATAGCTACACCAGTAAGAACCGCGCAAAGTATTCCGTAAAACAGCAAGGCAACAAAAAAGGAAGAATAGCAAAGCGCGTAATTTGTGTTCTGCTAGCACTTTTGTTGGTTTTTGGCGGCTCTCTTGGCGCATATGCTCTGATGCTGAATGACGCTTTGAAGCTCGATTCAGATAAACAAACAGAAATCTCAAGCGTTCTCTCAGAAGTGGAAGCTAACGAGCCTTTCTATATGCTTCTTGTAGGGTCCGACTCTCGTGAAGGTTCCGGAACTTCTTCAAATCCTGCTATGCAAGGGGATCAAGAGCGTTCCGACGTAATGATTCTGCTTCGTGTGGATGCGGAGAATAGAAAAATCACCATGGTGTCTGTACCTCGAGACACTCCTTATACCTGGCCTGATGGAACAATTACGAAACTGAATGAAGTGTATAACGTAGAAGGTGCGGCCGGAACAATACGTGCTGTTTCTGAAGTGACAGGTGTAAAGATTTCGCATTATGCAGAAGTGCATTTCTCCAATTTTGGCGAAATGATTGATTCTATTGGAGGAATAGAGGTTACGGTTCCTCAGAAAATCTCTTATAAAGATGCTCTGACGGGCGAAATGGTAACAATAGAAGCCGGAACTCAAGTATTGAATGGCCAGCAAGCTCAGATTTTTGCTCGAGTTCGTAAAGTGTATGGAGACAATCAAGAGGCAAAGCGTCAGAGCAATAATCGTCAGATTATCGAAGCAATATTAGATCGAGTAAAAAGCAAGCCTTTGTACGAAATGCCTGGTACTGTTTTGAATATTGCGAACTGCGTTAGTACCGACATGAATGCAGGAGATTTGATTCCTTTGGCGCTATCGATGCTGGGCGGTTCTGGAAAGCTTACAATGTATAGTTGCACCGGTCCTTCCGATGGTGATTACGTTGAAAGCTTGGGAGGGCTCTGGCTTTGCTACGAAAACCCTGAAGGTTGGGCTAAGCTGATGGATGTTGTTGATTCTGGCGAAAATCCATCAAAAGTTGACGTGTCGGACACGCAAATACCATGGAATTAAAAGTGATGAATGTGAAGAAGACTCCTGAAATATCCGTCATTATTCCAATATATAACGTTGAAAAGTATATTGCTGAATGTTTGAAGTCGGTAGCAAATCAGACGTTTAATGATTTTGAAGTAATTTGTATTGATGACGGATCTACCGATAATTCTCTTGATATGGCTAGACGTGCTGTGGAAGGGGATAGTAGGTTTGCGTATTTTACCCAAGAAAATGCTGGCCAATCAGCCGCTCGTAATAATGGCCTGAAACACGCTAAAGGCGAATACGTAATTTTTCTCGATGCGGATGATTATTGGGAGCTCAATACTCTTCAAAAACTGATTACCTTCTCTAAAGCACATGATTTAGACGATTTGTTTTTTTCGGCGCGAACAGTATATGAAGGTGGTTTTTCGGAAACGGACTATAAGGATGACTACGATTCGCGCCAGAATATTGAAGGCATTTATACCGGAAAAGAGCTGTTTGTTGCTTTTGCAAAAGTTAAGTCGTTTGCGGTTTCGCCAGTAATGCAGTTTTTTAAGCGTTCTTTTCTTGAGAAAAATAGCCTTACTTTTCCGGAAGGAATTATTCACGAGGATAACCTTTTTACGTGTCAGGCTCTGATTGCGGCAAATCGTACCGCTTTTTTAAATGAGCCTCTATATGTCAGGAGAGTTCGGCAGGGCTCTACCATGACTCAAACGCGCACTTTAAAGCATGTTTACGGGCATTTTAAATGCGGGTATGAACTGAATAAATGGTTGCTGCAACAAGGTAATGAATGCGGAGTGGGCAGTGGTTCAGGCGTGTCAATAACTAATGATTTTATAGATGCTTTAACTTCCCACATTGCGTTTTGCTTTGATACTGCTGCTTGTGATGCGCAGGAGTTTGATGAAAGCGAGCTCTATCAGTTTGCCTATTCGCTTTCTGCTGCTGAGGGCGTAGAATATCGTTTGCATGTAATTGAGCATGCGCGAGAAGTTAAAACAATTATTCACGAATATAAAGATTCAACCACTTTTAAGGTTGGTAAGGCAGTCTTGAAAGTGCCAATGATGATAAAGAACAGAAGAGGGTAAAAAAATGACGCAGAAATGTTTGCAGTTATCATCAAAGATAAAACTAGTGGTTATGGCTATTCTTTGTGCTGTTTTATGCATGAGTTTGCTTGCTGGCTGTTCAAGCGAAGTAAAAGAAGAGAAATCTGACGTTGAGATGATGACCGAAGCCACCGCAAATATGGAAACTGATCCTTTCTATGTATTGATTGTTGGAAATGATTCTCGTGTAGGAACAGTAAACATTACGAACCCAAATTATTCAGACGGTACGGGACGTTCTGACACAATGATGCTTTGCCGCATTAATCCAAAAACCTATCAGATTGCGTTGGTAACCGTGCCTCGTGATACTGCTGTTACTTTGCCTGATGGTACTGTGACGAAAATCAATGAAGTTTATCGCACTGATGGTATTGAAGGCTTGCGCTCTGCGGTAGAGGAATTAACCGGCGTAGATATTAAGTATTATCTTGATATGGGCTTTGTTGACTTTGAAAACTTCATTGATGGAATTGGTGGCGTTACCGCTAATGTTCCAATTGATATGGAGCTTTATGACGTTGTTTCTGGCGATAAGGTTGTTCTTTCACAAGGAGATCAGGAATTAGATGGTAAAGAAGCGCTGGTTCTTGCTCGTGTAAGAAAGCTTTATGCGGAAGATATTGAGTCTTGCCGTCAGATTCAGGATAGGCAAATTGTTCAAAAGGGCATAACTCAGGTGGCATCTTCCTCTGACACTGCAAGCGCTATGGTTGATATTTTACGCACGTATGCTGACACTGATTGGGAAGAGCAATCAATGAAGAATACTGTTCAGAGTTTTGCTGACAATGCTTCTAAGATTAGCTTCCTTTCGGGAACTGGACCTTACAAGGGTGACTTCATGGAGGAATATAACGGACTATGGTTGACTGTAAGGGATACTGAAACATGGGCCAAGGTTATAGACGCTGTTGAGGCTGGCAAAGATCCAACTTCAGTTGTATCGCTTCCAACCGTTCGAGCAAAAGAGTCTGAATAGCAATAAATGAAATACTAATCAATGATTGCCCGCTGCATGTTTGTGGCGGGCTTTTTTGTGTTGTTTACTGTTGTCAAAAATCGTGTGGGTTTCACCGGGTTATTTTAGAAGTACGTATTTCCTTTTCGTATAATGAATTGATTAAGGCTTAAACGTACCCTAAAAGGACTATCTATGAAAGCTTACGCAAAGAAGTTTGCAAACATCTTTTTCTCTATCGTGTTAGTTCTTGGCTTGATGCCAATTCTTCCGTACCAGCAGGCATACGCAGTTGCTGAAGCAGATTATTCTGAAGCTACTTACAGCAAAGCTGATGGTCTTATTGTTGTGTATAACGATAATGCTTTAGAGATTTCTGAAGAATCTGAAGGAAGCTCATTGTCAGGCAATGAGTCTTTGGAAGAGATTGGTGTACTTAATCAGGAAGAAGTTGAGACAAAGTCGCTTACTGATGGATCTGTAACAGTAGTTAAGGTTTCTGATGATGCTTCTTTGAAAGAAGTTGCTTCTGAGATTGAAAGCTTGCCAGAGGTTGCCTATGTTCAGCCAAATTTTGAGTACGATTTACTTACAACCGAAGTATCCGATCCTTTTGCTCAAGGCTCTGGAGATGCTGCTTCTAATCAGTATTACTTAAGCTCAATTGGAGCTTACAAAGCATGGGATTATGCCAAGGCAAACAATAACGTAACTGTTGCGGTTCTTGATACAGGCGTGAATTTAAAGCATCCTGATTTGGCTACAAATATTGATATTCAAAATGCGTATGACATTACAACTATGACCACTCTTTCTTCCAGTGGTGTAGCAAATAATGGAGATGCTAACGGTCACGGCACACTTGTTGCTGGTGTTATTGCTGCTCAGGCAGATAATGCTGAAGGTATCGCGGGTGTTTCTTATAATGCAACTATCTTGCCTATCAAGGTTTTTGATAATAACAATAAAACCACCACGGCAGATTTGATTGCAGCATATGGCTACCTAGACGAATTGATTGATTTGGGCAAAACTGACAATTTGCGTGTTATTAATTTAAGCTTGGGCTATTACTCTGATACCCAAACTGAATCTGATAAAGCATTACAAGACGCAATTAAAACTATGCGCAACGAAAACGGGGTATTAACCGTTTGTGCTGGCGGCAATAGCTCAAGCAACTCTCCTTGCTATCCATCTGATTTTGATGAGTGTCTTTCTGTTGCCTCATTGAACGAAGATGGCTCTCTTGTTTCAGGTGGATCTGGTAAAGACATTGCAGCTTATGGTGTAAATGTTTTGTCAACTAATGCTTCCGGCTCTTATTCTTGCGCTTCTGGCACTTCAATGGCAGCACCTCAAGTTGCGGCTTCTGCGGCCCTTTTGTGGGCAGCGGATTCTTCATTATCTGTTTCTGAGGTTGTAAGCACTCTTACTTCTTCCTCGAATAAAGACGTTGCTTCAGTTGGCGCTTTAGATGTTTATGCTGCGGTAAGCAACGTGCTTGGTATTGATGCAGTTGATTCTGGGGATGAAGGCGGTGTAAGCAATCAATCAGAAGAACAGTCTAATGATGTGGTAGCAGAATCATCAGAAAGTGGAGACAAGGCTAACAGTTGGCGTTACGAAAATGGCGAGCTTATGCAAAATCTTGGCCATGAAGCAACTGATGGCTCGGATGAAATAGGCTTGTTTGCTGCGGAAGAAAGTGGAACTTCCTATGCTACTTGGTATAAGAGCAATGGTATTTCTTCGTACACTTATCGCGCTAATCCAACTGATTCTAACCAGATTATCTCTGTCCCAGACACAAAGACTGTTGGCATTGATGTTTCGTATCACAATGGAACTATTGACTGGGCAAAAGTAAAAGCGGATGGTATTGACTTTGCCATTATTAGATGTGGATATGGAAGCAACTTTACTAGTCAGGACGATACCCAGTTTATCAATAATGTAAAAGGCGCTTTGGCTAATGATATTCCTATTGGCATCTATTTATATTCTTATTGTAAGAACTTAACAGGAAGTGATTCCTCTGCAACCAGTGAAGCAGAACATGTTTTGAGACTTTTGAATAAAGCTGGCCTGTCTCCAAATGATTTAGACTTGCCAGTATTTCTTGACTTGGAAGAAAAAAGTCAAGCTGCTTTAGGCACAGCTATGTTAGGAAAAATTGCCACTACATTCTGCGATAAGATTTCTGCTGCAGGTTATGAGGTAGGAATCTATGCAAACGGAAATTGGTGGAATAATTATTTGACCGATTCCGCTTTTAATAATTCCAATTGGCATAAATGGGTTGCTTCGTATCCAGGAAGCGGGAAGCAAACTTCTAGCAAAATATCTGGAACTGAAATGTGGCAGTTTTCTGACTGTGGTCACGTTGATGGCATTTCAGGCTTGGTCGACATGAATTTTGGGTATGGAGAAATTACAACACTTCCCGAAAACTATAAAGTGGCATATAGGACTCACGTGCAAAACATTGGATGGCAGAAGTATGCCTGCGATGGTACGATGGCCGGAACGTCAGGAGAGTCATTACGACTTGAAGGAATAACGATTGACTTAAACGACGATTTGCCATATTCAGGTTCAATTGAATATTCTACCCACGTCCAAGATATTGGATGGCAAGGTTATGTTTCGAATGGAGAGTTAAGCGGAACGTCTGGTCAATCAAAACGTCTTGAAGCAATAAAAATAAAACTCACTGGCGAAATAGCAAATCACTACGATGTCTACTATCGTGTTCATGCTCAAAACGTCGGCTGGATGGGTTGGGCTAAGAATGGAGAAGCTGCTGGAACAGCGGGAATGTCTTATCGTCTTGAAGCTATTCAGATTGTGCTTGTTGAAAAAGGTGGTTCTGCCCCAGGTGCTACACTGAATGGAATAAGCCAAGATGCTACAGAATGTTTTGAGAGTTGCTAGATTTTAAACAAGGTAATATTTATTTGTCGCAAAGGATTACGATAAACTTATTTGGCTTTGAGGGTCGGTGAAGATGACTAACCCTCAAATTTTTTATAAAGAATTATTCCAGTATCTATAAAAATTAATAGTTCTAATCTGCACTTTTTTATAAATGCATTAAGCTTAAAAGAACTCAAAATATATAATTATGTTAAGTGTTGATAAGGATAAAGGGAGAAAAATTGAGTACCGTGTCTAGAGATAATTTTTCTAGGAGAGTTCTTTCAATTCTTCTGTCATTAATATTAATTGTTGGTTGCATGCCGTCAGTGGCTTTAGCAACTGACCCCGAAAGCTCTACTCAAGAAGGTGTAGATATCACTATAGAAGGCTCGCATTCTGATGAGAATAATCAGGGCTCTGATATTGTTGATAATGAAAATCAATCGCAAGAAAGCACCGATAGTGATAGTCTCGATACTTCTTCCGCTGAATCTCAGGAAGAAGTTCTAGTAGCTTTGTCGGATGAGGATCAAGATACTGCGGAAGCTGTAATTAACTCGAACAGTATGGCCCACATTCAAAACAAGGGAGATACAAAAGGAACCTTTTCTACTGATTCAGCAGGAAATAAGACATATACCCTTGGAACAACGGGTCAGTCTCTGCGTTTAGAGGCATTGTATCTTAGTGTAGATACAGAGCTTTCTGGCTCTATTGAGTATAAGACCCACATTCAAAATGTTGGTTGGGAGAGCTCTTTTGTAAAAGATGGAGAACGCTCTGGTACTCAAGGAAAATCGCTCCGTCTTGAAGCGGTTCAGATTAGGCTTACAGACGAGCTAGCAGATCAATACGATATTTACTATCGTGCGCATGTCCAGAATTTCGGTTGGCTAGCTTGGACTAGTAACGGAAGATGTGCAGGCAGTGAAGGTTACTCATATCGTGTTGAGTCAATTCAGATTTGTTTAGTGAAGAAGGATGAAAGCGGAAACTCGATAGCTCCTGTTTCTAAAGAACAGAACAAATCAGCAGCTTTTTATAAGGAATCTTCAAATGGCAACGGATTGGTCAATTATTCCACTCATGTTCAGAACATTGGTTGGCAAGAATATGAATCTGACGGTGACATTGCAGGTACCACGGGTAAAGGTTTAAGGGCTGAAGCAATTAAGATTAATCTTGGTGAAGAGATAAAGTCGAAGTATCCCGATTCTGGCATTACATATTCCGTTCATGTTCAGAATATTGGTGACCAGGAGGCTGTTTCAAACAATAAAGTTGCGGGAACTTCTGGAAAAAGTTACAGGGTAGAAGCTCTCAGAGTTAAGCTTACGGGAAGCATAGCTAATGATTATGACGTTTACTATCGTGTTCATGTTGCTAATATTGGTTGGCTTGATTGGGCAAAGAACTATGATTGGGCAGGCACTTCGTCAGCCGCTCTACGCATTGAAGCGCTTCAAATAAAGCTTGTGAAAAAAGGTGAGGCTGCTCCAGGAAAAACCACGGCCTCTTATTTAAATACATCGCAAGTTTTTATTTCTGCTTTAGGTCAGGTAAATAATGCTGATTGGGTTGAAAATGGAACAACTGGACAATCAAAATCATTAACTGGAATTAAAGCTTCTATTTCGGAAAACCAGTTGAATATTTCAGGTAATGTTTCATATAGAGGTCATTTTTCAAATATTGGTTGGACTAGTTACTCTTCAAGTGGGACAGAAGTAATTGGTTCAGGAAATATGCTTGAAGCCTTATCAATGAAACTTACTGGCACTTTGGCAAATTATTATGATGTTTATTATCGAGTTTATATTGCTAATGTTGGTTGGATTGGTTGGGCTAAGAACGGAGAAATAGCTGGAAGCGTTGGTTTTTCTCTACCTATTGAATCCTATCAAGTTAAAGTTGTTCCAAAAGGTGGTACAGCTCCTGGAAGCACTTCAAATCACCAATTAACTGATGCAGTAAAATATATCATGATGAACAAAGCATCAAATCAAACTAGCTCTTCTAATTGGTTAATCCTTGTAGACCGCGCCAACTGCAAAACAGGTGTTTTTTATGGGTCTAAAGGTAACTGGAAATTAACCTACTACTGGGACAATTGCAACGGTAGGGAAGGACATAGGACTCCTGCTGGCCGCTTCACTGTTGGTAGTCGTGGATTAAGATTCGGCGAAAATCACGGTTACACTTGCTGGTATTGGACGCAAATCTATAACAGTATCTTATTCCATTCTCAGTTGTATTATCCTGGAACGACTCAGATTTTGGATGGACGTATGGGAGTAAGGTGTTCTGAGGGTTGTATTCGCTTGTATTATCAGAATGCAAAATGGATAAATGAAAATATACCTACAGGTACAACGGTTTACATTTACTAAGAAAGCTAGCAAAATTGTAAAAAAGCTTGAACTTTAGTGTTTGAATGATTGCGCACCTGGTAATGGTTGGGAGATCGATTAAGTGCATGTCGCAATAGGCAGTCTTATCTTTACTATTCTTTCTGAAGCAAATGGCGAACAGTAGGAACTACGTTCTTTTAGATTTGTTCTGGTTTTGTATTCAATTCTACGCAAATTGCTTCCGCATCTTTGTTGTTTATAATTAGGACGCAAACATCAGTAATTGGCGAGTGTTTAGAAATGCCGTTTTTATAAGTTTGGCATGTTAAACAATAGGTGAAGTATGAATAAGAGCTTTCCATTAGTAGACATAGTTATGGCTACCTATAACGGGGAAAAGTATATCTCAGAGCAAATTGAATCAATACAATCTCAAACTTACTCGAATTGGAGACTGTTGATATCTGACGATTGCTCAGGAGATAGAACGCTTGAAATAATCAGGAACTATGCAGAAAAAGATGAGAGAATTATTATTCTTCCGCAGAAGAAAAACGGAGGCGCAAAAGAAAACTTTTTCTATGCTACAAAGTATTCTGATTTTTCAGAATATGTGATGTTTTGCGACCAAGATGATGTTTGGGACTCCGATAAAGTATCTTTTACATTAGGAAAAATGTTATCTGCAGAGCTAGAGTATGGTTCGGATTTACCTATTTTGGTGTGTACCGACATGCGTGTTGTGGATGAAAACCTCAACGAACTACACGAATCGTGTTTTGAACTTTTTAGAGCGAATATAGACAGATTGGATTTTCGTGTGTTTTTAGGAACTAGTTTTTTGGCTGGTTGCGCAATGATGTCCAATCGAAAGCTAATTGATTTATTTAATAGAACCCAGAATTTGGATGGTGTTTTTCTCCATGATTGGTGGATTGCTTTAATTGCATCTGCTTTTGGAAAGATCTTTGTTGTAAAAAAAGCCACAAATTCTTATAGACAGCATGAATCGAATGTTATGGGCGCTAATAGCAGTGCAGAGAATCTGTTTACTGCTACCCCTGCTGCATGGTCCCAAGCAGTGGCATTTGAGCGTGAATTTGGTGATATTGTTCCCGATAAACAGAAAAAGCCATTAAAAGAATATGCTGCCCTTGCAAGAGGAGAAGGATTTCAGTTGGCTCACAGAGTAAAAAGTGGAGTTTGGATTCCGGGAATAAGAGGAAAAATAGGATCTTTGTACCGAACTTTCTCACCCTTCATTAAACATGTGAAAGAAGAGCAAAAATGAGAGTTGTAGTTTTTGGACTAAGTTCCCAGCGCGGGGGTGTTGAGTCGTGTATTTTAGGCTACGTAGAAAAGTTATTGGATCTCGATTCTTCTATTGAAATTGATTTTATAGTATTTGACGAAATTCCTGTATTTGCTCACTATCTTGAGCGTGCAGGATGTCGATTCTTTACCGTTCCTTCGAGGACAAAACATCCTATTGTTAACGCTGTAAGACTTAAAGAAATTTGTAAAACAGGAAAATATGACATTTTGTGGTACAACTGCTGTACTTTAAGCGATATTACCTTAATCAAAGCAGCAAAAGGCATTATTCCTAGGATAATGATTCATGCTCATAGTTCTCAAAATATTGGAAACTTGGTGAATGGTATTTTACATATTGTCCATAAGAGAAAAGCATGTTCGTTAGGTACAGACTTTCTTTCTTGTTCAGATGACGCTTCGTTGTTTATGTACACGCAGGAAATAGTAAAATCCAAGAAACATCAGTTAATATGGAATTCGGTAGATACTAATTCATTTCGTTTTAATCAGACGGAAAGAGAAAGAATCAGGCATGAAAACGGTCTGTGTGGGCCGGTCTTTATTCACGTTGGTCGCTTTCACGCAGAAAAGAATCATGCATTTTTAATTGATGTGTTTAAAGAAATCAATTTAAGTATTCCTGAATCACGTTTGCTGTTGTTAGGTGACGGTGAACTTGAAAGCAAGATTCGAGAAAAAGTTGATCTCGAAAACCTTTCATTAAAGGTTTTGTTTGTTGGAAGCGTATCAAATGTCGGAGACTATCTTTCAGCTGCTGACCTGTTCATTCTTCCCTCAATATTTGAGGGGTTGCCTTTCTGTTTAGTGGAAGCTCAGATAAATGGGTTACCTTGTATAGTTTCCTCTGGCGTGTCGAATCAGGCCCCAATGGCAAATGAATCAATAAAGCTTCAGCTTGATGCTGGACCTGTTAAGTGGGCTGAAGAGGCTATAAACCTACTTAACAGGTCAAAGTGTAGAGAAGATATTGATTCAGAGCTTAATCGGTTTGATTTAGAAAAGAATGCTGAAAAGTTTCTTTCTTTATTGAAAAAGGAAGATTAATTTTTCATAAAGGTATTAAGTAATTTCATTGTAATTATCCCGATAGAGTAGTTTGAACAGAGTACTGAAACAAGAAGGCGTCCCTTTATAGGCAACTTTGAAAATAAAGTTCTGTGCTTTAATGCTTCCTTTTTAATGTATTTATATATTCTTTTGTCTGGGTTAGCTGAACTTAGAAGTTCAATAAGGCACGACTCGCAATGTTGAATATATTGTATACATTGTCCTTCATAACATGCCTTTGATATTTTTTTTGCATCTTGCACTATTTCATTTTTGCCTTTTAGAGCAGTGAGTCTTTTTTCGATATTTGAGCTATGCACGATACTTGTTGGTATCATTACATAGTGATATAGGGGAAGGCTGCAGTAGCAGACACGTTTAGCGTCTTTTAGTGTTTCCCAGCTCCAAATAGCGTCATCAATAATTGCAACATCAGATCTGAATCTATGTTTTCCTACGACTTCACGTCTATAGACTTTGTTCCAGACATATCCCTCAATAGAGTCTTTTTCGCGGGTAGCACTTTCGAATATTTCACTTTGAGTAGCATATACTAAAGTTTCGGGAGTGCAATCGTGTTTTACAGTTTGAATATTGTCTAAATCATGTTCGAAAAGTATTCCGCATGCCGAGATGCAAGAGTTTGTCTGATTAAGATTTGATATTAAAATTTCATATATATCAGGATCGACAATGTCATCAGCGTCAACGAAAGTGATAATGGTGCCTTTGCTTGCCTCGATTCCTTCGTTTCGAGCAGAAGCACAACCTCCATTAGATTTGTGTATAACTCTAACACGGGAGTCCTTTTTTGCAAACGAATCACATATTGTTCCTGAAGAATCTCTCGAGCCATCGTCTATAAGTATAATTTCTATATTTTTATAGGTACTTGCAATAAGACTGTCTACACAAGACTGGAGGTATTTTTCTGCATTATAAACAGGGATGATAATGCTTAGCAGTTCTTGCATCAACCTTCTCTCCTTTCAGTGTTTTGTACTTGTTTTGTCAATTGTTTAAATGTTCTTCTGTGAGCAATTAGAAATATTAAATATCCTACAGTTATGACTATGAATGAAATCCGATTTTCAACGAACATATTTAATGTTACAAAAGAGCAGCTAAATAATGCAGTGTAAAAATTCATATGGTCCGTTTTAGCATGGATAAATTTTCTTAAGAAATTTTCCGTGTAAAGAGATCTGATTGCTACTGCGAAAACAGTTCCTAATATAGCCATTTCTAGAGATTCGAAACATAAAACCGAGATACATGAAGTTACTACACAAAGAGCCAAGGTTAGACAATTGATAGTTAGAAGCTGTTTTTCTTTTCTGAATACTTTCAAGAATGTTGTACCAATTATGTCCATTCTTCCTTCAAATACGCAGATTGGCAGCAATAATGCAAGCATACTGAAGCTGCTGAGATATTGTGGAAGCCAGAGCTGAAGCAAAAAGCAGATTGGATAATACAAAACAAATACGCAAGGCAGAAATAAACCTAACGAGGTACTAGAAATAGAAAAGAAATTACCGAGCTCTTCTTTCTTGCATTGTCTTAATGCTGGAAATAACACCATGCTTGCTTGAGAAATAAATGTTTGAAATAAGCTGACAATAGCTAGCGCAAACGATAGTTTCCCAAATAATTCAATCCCCCACTTGTAATCAATTATGAGCTGTAGTGATCCAATGATTAACATTGCAGCTGTGTTTGCAATAAGTAACTTTGAGCCAATTCGGATACTTTTTAAAGATTCTTTTATGGTTGTTTTTAAAGGACTTAGTTTAGATGTTATGACGTCTCTTCCTTTTATTAAACAATAAATTAAAGAGACTATTCTGGCTCCAATATATGAAAGAACGTAAAATCTAAAGTCGTGAACATTTAGACAAACGATAACAATCAATGGAACAATAAAGGCAGCACTATTGATTGCTACTGAATAAGAAAAAAGCTTTGTTTCGTTTATGGCTTGGAATAAAAAACCGAGAAATAATGTTGCGTTGTTAATGATTAGATAGCAAGCTACCGCTGTAATTACAAAAATTCTATTATCGTCAGATAGATTTAACAGCGCAAATACAATTATTCCTAAGGCAATGAGGGATTGAACAAAAACACTTAATTTAAATTGAGATCCAATCAATTCAAGGTCTATATCAGTTTTTTTCTTGCCTCCTTGCTGGAGGTATATCCCATCGTTTAGTCCAAAATGAAAAAAGCCAACATATCCTGCATAAAGTAGAAAAAGTTGCCAATACCCGAATTCGGAAACGTTTAATATTTTTGGGACAATAAGAGAAAGGATAAAACCTACAGCTAAGCTGGTTCCCTGGGCTAGGATTGCTGTAGAAAAATTGCTAAATAGTTTTTTGAAATCCATCTCTTGTTGTTTCCGTATCTTGACAAAAACTTTCAATCAATTTGAAAAAAGTTATTTATTCTTTTTGGATATTTGAGCTCTTTTACAGGACTCTATCAGGGTTAAAGCTGTTTTATTCCATGAAAAATTGTTTTTTGTAAATCTCTGTGCTTCTTTTCCCATTTGGAAGCATGCTGCTCTATTAATTGATAATGTTTGAATCGCTTTTGCTATTTCTGAAGGTTCTGTTGTATCCAGGATAATACCTCGTTTGTTTCTTCCGATTAATTCTTTTACTCCGCCTACATTGGTGATAATTGGAGTTGCAGCACACGCCGCAGCTTCAAGCATGCTGGTTGAAAAACCCTCAGAACGGCTCGGAGAGCAGAAAGCATCTGATTCCAAGAGCATTGCTGAAATGTCACTAGAGTCTAAACGCCCCACTAGATGAACGTTGGAGGTTTTGTTGGCATTGATATAGTCAAGTAATGTTCCGTCGCCCGCAAGAAGAAAATGGATATCTTTTTCTTCTTCCAAAAGTTTTGCTGCGTTAATAAGAGGTACGATGCCTTTCTCTGGAATAAAGCGTCCTGTAAATGAAACCATAAAAGAATCTTCGGATAAGTTTAATTCTGTTTTAAACGAACGTCCCGAAGAGGATTCAATAAAAGAATCAACATCAATCGCATTGTAAATTACTCCGCAGGCATCAATATTGAATGTTTCGAGCCACTTTTCGCTTGCAGAAGAAACGCCATAGTAGTCTATATCATGGCGTCTGAGCAGCCAAGTTACACTGTGCTCCCATGCCTTCACGAAAATGTCGATAATACTGCTTCCAAAAGTAAGGTATGCAGAACCATGGTCAGTGACAATAGGGCGGATATTTTTTTGTTCGGCAAGTTTTACACCAATAAAAGTATGAGGATAAAATCGAGCATTGATTGAAATGTAATCAATGCTTTCGTTTTTAAGTTGAACGAGTAGCTTTTTGAATTTTTTATTTCTTTTTGGAAGGGGGAGTCTACCATTGAAAAGAGGGTAACAAGGTAAGCGATAAATCTTGATGTTTTCGGAAATGTTTTCGCTGTCTGCTAAATCAAAGCAGTTGTTCGTAACAATAATTACTCTCTTCCCTAAGTTTTCTAGAGCAAGAGCAATGTTTTGAGTATATTTTTCGACACCGCCGATGTTTGGAAGATAATTTGCTGAGAATATGCATATAGTTTCTTTCATGGAAACAATTCTATCATGAGCTTTTAGCCCATATGTATGTCTGAAGTGTTGCTGATAAAATAAACAAACAAGATAAAACGAAAGAGATGTATTACTATTTCTATTTAGTGTCAAACGCTCCAAAACATAAGGATTCTTGGCAATATTCGTTTTATTGCTAAGAGTATTGTCTTGCTTATTTTTTTGATTAAGAACTGTTTTAAAGGTAAAGCGTTATAGGGAATTAATTATTGGATGATAAATTTGATAGAAACAAACGTTAAAAGGATTGTGGTCAGATTTTAGAACTAACTAAAGAAGAGATGTTTTCTAGGTATAAAGCAGAGTGTCTCTTTAAAGATCTCTTACTATGTTGGAGTGTTCGTTGGGGTTAACAAAGGCGGAGCCTTTTTTAAACAAGAAGAGATTCAAGGTGATAGTTGAGGTAAGTTTCTCTCTACATTGTTTTTCGTGAGGAGTAGTTAGAAATATGGAACGAGTACTTCATGTTATTGGACGTATGGACCGTGCTGGTGCTGAAACGCTTATTATGAACCTCTATCGCAACATAGACAGAACTCGTTTCCAATTTGATTTTCTTGTTCATACTGATGACGAGAGCGATTATGATAAAGAAATTTTGAGCCTTGGTGGAAAAATATATCGTCTTCCCACTTTTACTCTTTTGAATTATTTTTCCTATAGAAAAGCGTGTCAAAAATTTTTTCTTTCTCATCCCGAACACAGGATTGTTCACGGTCATATCGGCAGTACTTCTGCAATTTATTTAGGCGAGGCAAAGAAATTAGGCTGTTTTACGATTGCTCATAGCCATTCTCTAAATTACGAAACAGGGATTATGGGAATTGCTTTTTCGGTGTTAACAAGACCAACACGAAATATTGCTGATTTTTTTATTGGCTGTTCTGATGAAGCAGGAATTGATAGGTTTGGTTTTGATGTAGTAAAGAGCAATCGGTATCTTACCTTAATCAATGGCATTGAGGTTGATAAGTATGTATTTAGCCAAGAACAATACGAGAAAAAACGCATTGAGTTAGGCATCGGAGCAGATCAAGTTGTTTTTTGTCATGTTGGACGTTTTGCGGAAGTAAAGAATCACAAATTTCTCATTGAAGTTTTTAACGAAATTCATAAAAAGAAACCTAATGCAATACTCTTGCTTTCAGGAAAAGGAGAACAAGAGGAAAAGATAAAAAGACAGGTTGAAGATTTAGGTTTACAGTCAGTTGTAAAGTTCTTAGGGTTGCGTTCTGACGTTTCAGAAATACTAATTGCTTCAAACTGTTTTCTTTTTCCTTCGTTTTCGGAAGGTTTAGCTATTTCGGTAGTTGAAGCGCAAGCGGCAGGCCTTCCATCTATTGTTTCGGAAGGAGTCCCTAATTTAACTTTTTTAACGCCATTGGTCAAAAAAGTCCCCCTTAATTTAGGAGCTGAAGTTTGGGCGAATGAAGCTATTGCTGTAATTGAAAAAGCCAAAAATCAAGAACGCAGTTCTATAAGGGAACAAATCATTGATTCTGGTTTCGATATAAAAGAAAGTACTATTCGACTTTGCGAGCTATATAACCTGAAGCAGAATGCGCTCTATAAGTAAGACGGGATATTAGTGATTTTGTAAGGTCGATTTCAGTGTGCTTAATATCCGATGTCTGTATAGCGATATTTAGTAAAAAACCTATCTAATAAAGAAAACATGAAAATGTTGTTATCGATTTTGGAACGCAGTGAAAAGAAGGTATTAAGTAGGGGCTTAAATACCTTACTAGTGCTGAGGTAAGTTGTATGCATGTTACTGCTTATGGTTATGGAATTAATGCTAGCTTTGATGATGGCGGTCTGAAAGGTGTAGAGTTTTTTATAGATAGACGGCTGTAAGTCTAAAATACTACGAAATTCTATTAGTTTTATTTAGGTTGATGTAAAATTTTTTAGAAAAACTTTTTAATGGAGTAACGATAATGACTTTTTGCAGTAATGAAGGAAATAATCGCACTTTGGTTGTGATTCCTGCCTTTAATGAGGAGGAGAGTCTTTCCCATACTGTGACTGAGCTACTTTCATATATGGATAAATTCAAGAATCAAGGGTTTGATTTTGACTATATTGTTGTAAATGATGGTTCATCTGATGCCACTTTATCTATTTGTAGACAAAATGGCTATCCAGCACTTGATTTGCCAGTTAATGTTGGTCTTACTGCAGGTTTTCAGGCTGGTATGAAATATGCATATCGTAATGATTACGATTTTGTAATTCAGTTTGATGCAGATGGTCAGCATAAACCTGAATATCTACAAGAGATGGTCAAGGTCGCTCTTGAAAAAGAGGCTGATATTGTAATTGGTTCACGTTTTGTAACCGAGAAAAAACCTGTTTCTATGCGTATGCTTGGTTCGGTTATTGTTTCTGCAATGATTAAGCTAACGTCAGGAAAAAGGGTGTCTGATCCAACATCGGGTCTTCGTCTTTTTGATAGAAAGATGATTGAGTCATTTGCCACAGATAATAACTTTGCTCCAGAACCAGATACTATTGCATTTGTTCTAAGAAAAGGGGCAAAGGTTGAAGAGGTCCAGGTTGAAATGCGGGAACGTTTTGCTGGCGAAAGTTATTTGACTGCAATTCGTTCAATGTCCTACATGATGCGAATGGGATTATCGATTCTGCTTCTTCAATGGGTAAGGAAATAGCATGACTTTGCTTTTTAGAATATGTTTATTCATCGGTGTTGTTTTTATTGCCGCTTATATTCTTAAGAAAACAAGGAAAGCTGCTATTCAAGTAACGGATGTTATTTTTTGGGCAGTTTTAGCAGCATTATTATTGATACTTGCTATTTTCCCTCAAATTACTTTCTGGATTTCTGATTTATTAGGTATCCAATCTCCAGCTAATTTAGTGTTTCTTTGTGCTATTGGCCTCCTTCTTTTTAAACTTTTCGTGCTTAATATGGAGGTTTCTAATTTAAAGAATAGAATAAATGCGTTATCCCAAGAAAGCGCACTTCATGAAAATGAATTACGTAAAGAATTGGATAAGCTCGGTAAAGAATAGAAAGGCTTTGTATGAAGGGTATCATTCTTGCAGGTGGTAGCGGTACTCGTTTGTATCCACTTACAACCGTTACCTCAAAGCAGTTGCTTCCTGTATACGATAAACCAATGATTTATTATCCATTGTCGGTTCTGATGATGGCGGGCATCAAGGATATTCTCATTATCTCTACTCCTACCGACCTTCCTAATTTCCAACGTCTTCTGCGTGATGGTTCCGATTACGGCATCAATCTTTCTTATGCCGAACAGCCTTCGCCAGATGGTTTGGCCCAAGCGTTCATTATCGGTGAGGAATTCATCGATGGCGATTCTTGTGCACTTGTTCTTGGCGATAATATTTTCTACGGCAATGGTCTTGGCCGCCATCTTCGTCGTGCAGTTGAAGATGCGGAAACTAAGGGCGGAGCAACCGTATTTGGTTACCATGTGGATGATCCTGAACGTTTTGGTGTTGTGGAATTTGACGAAAACTTCAATGCGGTATCCATTGAAGAAAAGCCAGAAAATCCTAAATCAAACTATGCGGTAACAGGCCTTTATTTCTATGATAATCGTGTTTGCGAGTTTGCTAAGCAGGTAAAGCCTTCTGCTCGTGGTGAGCTTGAAATTACCACTTTGAATCAGATGTATTTGGAGGATGGCACCTTAAATGTGGTCACGCTCGGACGCGGTTATGCTTGGCTCGATACAGGCACCATGGAGTCCCTTTTCGAAGCATCGGAATTTGTCCGTGCGGTTGAAAAAAGTCAGGGTTTAAGCGTTTCAGTTATTGAGGAAATTGCATATGAGAATGGTTGGATTTCTAAAGAACGTCTTTTGGAAAGCGCAGAGCGCTATGGTAAGTCTGTTTATGGCCAGCACTTGAAGAAGGTCGTGGAGGGTAAGATTATTCCTCATAAGGAGCACAAATAATGGCTTTGAAAATCTTAGTAACCGGCTCTAAGGGCCAGTTAGGCAACGAACTGCGTCGTTGTCTTGAGACGGGAACCGCCGAAATCGGTCCTATTCCTGCAGTATATGCTGATGCTGAAGTTGACTATGTAGATGTTGATGCTTTAGACATAACCGATTTCATTGCCGTTAATGACTATATTGTTGCTGGTAATCACGATTTAGTAATCAATTGCGCAGCATTCACTAACGTCGATGGCTGCGAGGCAACGGAAGAAATCGCGTATAAAGTAAATGCGGAAGGCCCAGCGAATCTTGCAAAAGCATGTGAGATTGTTGGCGCGAAGTTCGTTCAGGTTTCTACTGACTACGTTTTCCCTGGCAACAATCCTGAGCCACGCGTAGAGACCGATGAAGTAGGTCCTATCTCTGCATATGGAAGGACAAAGCTTGCGGGCGAGCAGCTAGTTAAGGAAAAGTGCAGTAAAGCGTTCATTGTCCGCACCGCATGGCTCTATGGTTATGTGGGCAAGAACTTTGTAAAGACCATGCGTTCCCTTGGCTCAAATCATGAGCAGATTACGGTTGTGAATGATCAGCTGGGTAATCCTACTTCTGCAAACGATTTGGCCTATGAAATCTTAAAGATTGCAGAAACTGAAAACTATGGCATTTATCACTGCACCAATGAAGGAACTTGTTCTTGGGCAGATTTTGCTACAGCCATCATGAAGGGCTCCAACCTCTCATGTGAGGTAATCCCGGTAACAAGTGCTCAGTATAAAGAAATGAACCCTCAGAGTGCTGATAGACCAGCATATTCTAGTTTGGTTAACCAGCACCTTATTGATACCGTAGGTAATGAGATGCGTCCTTGGCAGGATGCTTTAGCAACCTACTTGACTAAACTCCCAGAATTGGAAGGCTAACTATGGCAGATTTTGCTCCAAAGAAAATCATTGTGACCGGTGGTTGTGGTTTCATTGGTTCCAACTTTGTTCATTGGGTAGTGGACAATCAGCCTGATGTTCATGTGACGGTTCTTGATAAGCTTACTTACGCTGGCAATATTGAAAACATTGCCGGTATTCCAGAAGATCGCATGACTTTTGTTCATGGAGACATTTGCGATGCAGAGCTTTTGGACAAGATTGTTCCAGAGGTTGATGCAATTGTTCATTACGCCGCAGAGTCTCACAATGACAACTCCATTGCTGATCCTTCTCCTTTCTTACGTACTAATGTAGAGGGAACTTATCAGCTTTTGGAAGCATGCCGTAAGTATGGAAAGCGTCTCCACCACGTATCTACTGATGAAGTATATGGCGACCTTGCGTTAGATGATCCTGCTCGTTTTACGGAAGAGACTCCATATCATCCATCCAGCCCTTATAGCTCAACCAAGGCAAGCTCTGACTTGTTGGTCCGTGCTTGGGCTCGCACCTTTGGCGTTGCAGTAACCATTTCCAATTGTTCCAACAACTATGGTCCTTACCAACATGTTGAGAAGTTCATTCCTAGACAAATTACTAACATTATTTGCGGCATCAAACCAAAGCTTTATGGCGACGGATTGAATGTTCGCGACTGGATTCATACCGAAGATCATTCCAGTGCCGTTTGGACCATCCTGACCAAGGGCCGTCTTGGTGAAACCTACCTTATTGGTGCAGATGGCGAAAAGAACAATATTGCTGTTCTTCATGCCATTCTGGAGGGAATGGGCAAGGAAGCGGACGATTTTGATTGGGTGAAGGACAGGCCTGGCCATGACCGTCGCTACGCCATTGATGCAACCAAGCTTCGCACAGAACTTGGTTGGCAGCCAAAGCATACTAACTTTGCTGAAGGTTTGGCAGATACCATCAAATGGTATCAGGAGAACGAAGCATGGTGGCGCCCTGCCAAAGAAGCAACTGAGGCTAAATATAAGGCTCAGGGTCAGTAGCAAATTGCGCCATTTAGTAGGGATTGCGTTGCAACTAACTCCAATGTGTGAACTACAGTTTTGCGATTTAAGCAAACAATGACTTCTTGCTAAATAGAGGTGGGTAAACC
>JBJEKV010000062.1:0-4700 GCA_051878815.1 Anaerotardibacter sp.
GGTGAGCTTTACGTCATCGAAGAATACGTCTACGAAAGGAACAGTCTGCTGACCAAGCTTGGTCAAGTGAGCTGTAGAAACGCCTGGGGTGTCTGAAGGAACGAGCCAAAGAGACATGGACTTGTTCTCACGTGCAGGATTGTCATCCTTAGCGATTACAACGAGGTAAGGTACGTCTGCACCGTTGGTAACCCAAGTCTTCTGACCGGAAAGGATGAAAGTACCATCGCCCTGGTCACGGCAAGTAGTGGTCATGCCCATGTTGTCAGAACCAGCACCTGGCTCGGAGAGACACATAGCAGCGAAGCTGCGGCCGGACTTCTCATAGTGATCAACAATAAGCTGGCACTGCTCTGGGGAACCGAACTCTGCAACGTCATATGCAGCCAACATACCAGTCATGAATGGAGTCATGCAGCCGGTTGCGCGGTAAAGAGTCTCAGTAAGAATACCGAGGGTGAAGCAGTCTGCAGGGATACCGCCAATTTCCTCTGGCAAACCCATAAATGCGAAGCCAAGGTCACGATATGCATCCTGAACCTCATCAGGAACACCATGATGTACTTCGTACATTTCCTTTACTGCTTCATCAGTAAAGTAAGTTGCAGCAAATTCTTTAATGCTGTCAATCATTAATTCCTGATCTTCGGTGAAGCTAAAATCCATAGTTTTCTCCTTCTCCTCATCTAAAAATCAGCCTAGATGAAATTTTCCTGGCTTGAACCGCCAGAGGTCGGACTTTCTGCTGTAAGAAAGTTTGAAGTTTATGGAAAAAAGTGTCCAATAGGTTATTCCCCGACCAATTACTTTTGATTCATAGGTGTGTTCTATTGATTCAAAATTTTTCCCCTCAACAAGGAAAATAATACCTTTACAGAGCCTATTTTTGTACCTTTCCGGGGTAAATAGAGCTCTCAAAAAACTGCTCAATTTTGCAAATTTGACCATCTAGAAAAAAATCAAGGCCGGCGAAAGGTCGAAAAACATCGATGAAACAAATAGGAAAATAAACAAGCAGTCTTTTTTGTTGCCAAAAATTTGCCCACTTTTTAGGGTAAGCAGTCCTAATGCTTAGTTGCACATCACATTTTTGGACAAAACGCCCGATAATGTGTAAACAACAGGCTAAAGACTTTAGTTTGATGGAGTTCTTTTGCTCCACAATTCTTGGGGTTTTGTACAGGTTTTCTTACTTAATTAATATATAGGAGCAAAAACACCGTGAAATAAGAGGTTAATTTAGGGTGAATATGTTCTCAAATATTGCATAGGATGCAAGGCGCGGTTTTTGGTTCACCCTCTCATTGTTTCAACCATAGATTTTCAACCATAGATGCACACAATAGTTAAACAGCTCGTTCACCAACCCAACAAAGCTAAATAGATGGTCCCCTATTTCGTCATAGTAAAAAACTAATTCCTTAATTCGGCAAAACTCCATCCTTACAAATTCCAGCTTCAGAAATCTACTGACCCTTTCAAAGACAGGATTACTGGGCTCAACTTTTGAGAGGATTAATGGGGCCAACCTTCGACAGAAACATTGGATCCAATTTTTGGCAGAATTGCCGAGCCAAACTTTCGACAAAATCTTTAGGTCTAACTATCAACAAAACTCCAAGGCTCAACCTACACTATGATCCGTTATTCAATCCGTCTTTTTCAAGCACATCGATTTCGATTTCAAACACTTACCCAACAAGCACTCAGAAACGATTCGTTAAATGATTGTTTAAATCAATAGACTTACTGAATGAAAAGAGTCAAAAAAACCTATCAAAGGACAAATATCGCCATTTTGTACTTGTAAAAGTGGCATTAGTGCAGGAAAAACGTGTATTAATAGCCTGCACCTATCAATCATAAAAATAATGGAAAAAATTCCCTATTGGACAGCTTTTAGACTAACAAGGGTATAATTCTTGACAGCGGAAAATCCGGAATCTGCCGCATAAGGGTCATAGGCGCAACGCGCCTCAGATACAATCCAATTAGGAGGATTATTAATGAATCCAAATGCAACTATTACCGACGAACAGTTCAAGGCTTTCCTCAAGAAGGTTCGCGAGCAGGTTGAAGGTCCTTACACTGAGTGGCAAAAGGAAATTGAAGTAACCAACACTTTCCCTGAGAAGTTCTACCAGTGGAACATCGACAACGACATCTATCGTTACTCTCTCCCTGTAGAGTACGGCGGATGGGGCCTCACCGAGAAGGAAATTCTTCAGGTACAGGAAGAGTTCTCCCGTGGTCCTTCGGGCATGCGTATGCACATGCACTATGCATCTGACTTGAACTGGCGCATCCTTGACGACTTTGGTCAGCCTGAAATCAAAGAGAAGTACATGCCTCTCTTCCAGGACAAGACCATCTTCACCAACTTTGCTCTTACCGAGCAGTCTGGTGGTACTGGTGCTGACTTGCACTCCACCGCAGTATGGGACGAAGAGAAGGGTAAGTGGATCCTCAACGGCGAGAAGTGGCTCATTTCTCACACTGACTGCTCCCAGTTCTCTTACGTTATCTGCGTAACCGACCCAGATAAGAAGGGTGACGACCGTCTCTCCGCATTCTTCGTACCAATGGATAAGCCTGGTTTCGAACTTACTCCAATGCCTCACATGATGGGCTGCCGTGGTTCCGGCCACACCGGTTTGAAGTTCACCAACGTTGAGCTCGAGCCAGAATTGATGCTCGGCAAGCGTGGCGAAGGCATGAAGGTTGCTATGCATTCCCTCGCTGTATCCCGTGTACACATCGCTACTTCTAACCTCGGTATCGCTCAGCGCATGTTCGAGATGTCTATCGCTCGTGCTCGCGACCGCGTTACCTTCGGTAAGCCAATCATCAAGCGTCAGGCTATCCGCATGAAGCTCGCTAACATGCAGATGATGATCCATGCACTTCGTTGTACCATTATCGACTTCTGCGACGACTTCGATCTTGACAACGAAGGCGAGTACATCAATGAAAAGGCTGCTATCTGCAAGCTCTTCTCCATTGATACCGTTCGTCTCGTATCTGACGAAATGCTCGAGATCTTCGGTGGCGACGGCTACTTCGAGGATTCCCCTTACGGCCCAACCGAGCTCCTTTATCGTGACTGCCGCGCTATGTGGCTTGAGGAAGGCGCTCCTACCGTACAGCGTATCACCATCGCTAAGGGCGTAGAAGACCATGACGGTCACATCGAGTATCAGACCTGGATTGCAGGTACTGCTCTCGACTAATTGTTTGAATCATGGTTCAAACTCCAAGTTTAATCTTGGTCAGATTCCGGAGAAAGGGCGTGTAAACGCCCTTTCTTTTTTTATGCACGCTTACCGTGCTACTGCTTACTTGCGGTTTTACCAACATAACGTCTTACTTGCAGGCTCTATCAAGACTGCGCCTCTTTAATCTAACGGGGTTTTCTTAATGCAGTCCCCTAACTTTTCACTTAAATGAAAAGTTAGATCTAAGGTGCATGTTTATCTTAGTAAATTGTTGTATGTATTCCCTAGAGAGCCCTGGAGTCTTCCAAAACAAGAGATACAAAAAGAGGCCTGAAGCCTCTTTTAATAAAACTGCTATTTCGTTTGATTTGCTTGCTTAAGGTGATTTATTAGATTTGCTTAAGCTGATACAAGCGAACGCCGTTGTCATCTTCGGTATAAGCTACTTTTCCCGTATGTTCAAGGTAATCAACAAAACTATAGTTGTACATCAGGCGTCTTCCTCGCACATCAGACGTCTGCGCTAAATAACCTCCTGGCCTATGATTCTCTGCAAGCGTCGAAAACTTATACATACTGATTGGATTTTTCTCCATCGCAAGAATGTTGATAGATTTCCAGAAAGGCTTATCACACTTTCGAATCATTTTTTCAAGGAAGGCATTAATCTCTTCAGTACCAACCAAAGGTTTATCATGGCTCATAAGAACGTAGTTTAAGTTCGCTTTCTTTAGCGACTCAAGACTATCGAGATATTCGAGAAGAATAGGTGTTTCTAAATCCACTTTTAATACACCTGGCGCCGAATCGGTAATGTGATCGCCTGCAAAAAGGATTCCTTTTTCCCTCTCAATCAAACAAATATGATCAGTGGTGTGACCTGGCGTAAAGAGCGTATCGAAGCTATATCCTGCAATCTCAATTGTTTTTCCTACTTGCTTCTGAATTTGTTTAAACGCTTTTGGGGTTCCTACAATATTCTTTCCATGAAACAGCTCTAAAAGAGGAATGAATTCGAAGTCATTAGCTTGAGCCGATCCCGTAGCGCGGAGGTAAGAGGTAATATTTTTCTCCTGATATAACTGCCTAGGACCATGAAATACATTGCGAACACCCTGATTTAAGCAATACGCAAGATTTCCATCGTGATCCTCATGGAAATGAGTAATGAAAATATCAATGTTTTCCCAAGGAATATTAAAGCGTGTCACTACTTCATCAAGCATTTTGACACCGCATAATTCCCACCAGCCACAATCAACAAAAAGTGCTTGTTTACCAGGCTCAACTACACAGTGCCACATGAGACGCTTCGCAAAAGGAAAATTCTCAATTTCGAACGTGCAGCGATAAATATTTGGGAAGATTTCATTAAAATACTCAACACACTGATAGGTAGCTTTAGGAAACATTGGAGTTTTGTTTTTATAAAAGCTTGGAACACCATCATCAGATGAAGGATACTTTTCCGTTATTACGTTTTTT
>JBJEKV010000063.1:0-4681 GCA_051878815.1 Anaerotardibacter sp.
AACAAAATCGTTAAGGAATGAGCCAAAGTTTGAAACGGCAGGCACTATGTAATTCATGATGAAGTCTGCAAACGCCTGAAATGCTCCAGGTGCATTTTCGCTCACGAAGTTACATAAGTCAGTGAACGCTCCCATCAACTCTGTGCCTATCATTTCTACGATAGGACCAAAAGCCTGTGATAGTGCTCCCCATAGCTGGTCTACAGCATTTCTAAAAGGTTCTACGTTGTCATATCCCCATTTAAAAGCGGCTGCTAAAGCAACGATGGCTGCAACCACTATTCCAACTGGTCCAGCAAGTAAACCTAACGCCTTCTTAACAAATCCTAAATTTCCACTGAATTTTGACGTGAAATCAACTACACTGCCAAGTCCAATAGACATCTGTCCGATGATGATTAGCATAGGACCAATTGCAGCAACAACACCAGCAACTACAAGAATTGCTGTCTGCATTCCAGAACCTAAGCCTTCCCACCAGTCAGCAAAACCAGAAAGAGCATTAGAACCCCACTCAATAGCTGGGGTAAGCGTGTTCATAATTGATTCGCCAACACCAGAAGCAGCGAGTTTTAAGTTCTGCAATGCTTTATCGGTCTTTTGAGTTCCGTTTTCCCACTCTTCGTAAGTGCTTTCTAAAACTCCTTCGCTATTTTCAATAAGAGCGAGCATTTCTTCATACTCGAAACGACCTCCTTGAATAGCGTCTGCAAGGTCTGGTCCAGCTTTAGATCCAAATACTTCAATTGCTTTAGTAGTAGCGGAAGCAATGTCAGGACATTTAGCGATTTCATCAAGAGTAGCCTTAAACTCTACTCGAGCGTCTTTTCCTGCTGCTGACCAGTTAGAAATTGCTTTCTTCATACCACTAAAAGCGGTCTCAGTGTTTACGCCTGCTTTTTCCCAGGAAGCGAAAATAGCGATTGATTCTTTGGTATCAAAGCCAAGAGCGCGCATTGGAGCACCGTATTTAGTGCATGATTCAGCAAGCTTATCTACCTGAATACCAGATGCCTGCGCTGCAACAGCAAGCTGATCTAAAACAGAACCATACTCACTTGAGGCAATTCCAGCATCACCCATGTATCGCGATACATCTTGAACTGCTTTAACTGCGTCTGTTCCAGTAATATCAGCGAACTTAATGAACTTGTTTGAGCATGTCTCTAATTCTTCGCCAACAAACCCAAATCGAGTGTTTACCTCACCGACAGCACCACCAATTGATTCAAACGAGCCTACTACACTACCAGCAACATTCTCGTAAACATCTATAAGTTCTTCCGCAGCTTCGCCTGTTGCGCCAGTTGCAGTAACTACAGCGTCAGCACCTTTTTCTACTTCACTAAACGCATCTACTGCACCTTTTCCAGCAGCAACGATACCGGCACTCATGATTGATGCAGACTTGCCAGCCTTAGTAAGGTCATTACCAACTTTATCAAGCTTATTTGCCGCTTCTTCGGCTCTATTGCTCTGATTCTTTAACGCATTGTTTGTCTCTTCAATCTTCGCTTTAATCTGCTCTTCTTCGATTTTTGCGTAATTGAGAGAAGTTTTAAGCTTGTTTACTTCATCAGAGTTTTCTCCGTAGAATTTTTTTGCAACTTCAATCTTTTGAGAGAGTGCCTCTTGCTTAGCCTTGTTTTGCTCAAGCTGATTAGCAAGAATTTGATGTCGCTGTTTTAAGGTATCAGCCGAACTGCCAGAATTTTTCATCTGTGCTTCATTCAGCTTCATCTCGCTTCGAAGCTGTTTAAGTTCGTTGTTAGATGCCTTAATGGCAGCGTTCATGTCTGCTGTTTCCGCTCGAAACTTAACTTTAATTTCGTCTTTTGCCATGTACTCACCCCCTACTTTTTATTCGCTTGTCTTTTTATTTCTGCTGATTCCCATGAGCGATAAGCCGAATAGTTATCGGCTACTTCACGGACGAAAGACACGTCAGCATTCCAAAAAGTGTCTTCTGGAATGCCGATTGCGAGGACGTAGTACGTGTATGCGTCCTCAACATCTTCGATTTCGAAATTAGGTACGTTTACATCTGATTTGCTTCCGCGTCGGCTAAACGCTTTGCGAAAGCTTTTGCTTTTTTTGGGTATACAAGCTCCATAACAGCCATGTTCACGGCTTCACGGTCGCAAGGAAGGATGTCGATAAATTCATCCCAAGACATTGCAGAATCGGCTTTTTTCTCACTGATACAACCGCACATGTACGCAGCATAAAGAACAGTGATATTGTCGATTTCTTCTTTAGGTCCCTTAATCATTACTTTGTTGTAGTTCTCATACAGTTCACGATTAATTCCACGAAGCTGAATGACGTACTTGTAAGCAAGAGTAAGTTTTACCTTCGACTCGTCATCCATTTCGAATTTAATGACAGTATTTTTTGCCATCTATGTATCCCTCCATAAAAAAAGTGACGCGGATTAAACCGCGCCACTAAGCGTTTTATTTGTCTTCGGCAGGTTATTCCTGCTCTGACTGATTGTCGGTTTCGCCGTCTTTATCGGCTTGACCGTCTTCGGCAGGTTCTTCCTGCTTAGGCTCAACAACCTTGACGAAATTTCCAGCTTCAAGGATTTCTTTAAGCCTGTTTTCGGTGACTTCGTAAACATCACCAATGTTGCGAATTTTGTTCTTTGCTCGCTTATCACGAAACTTGATAAGTACTTCAACAGAAATCTTTTTTGTTGCCATTAGAAAACCTCCTATGCAGAAGCAATAACCAAATCAGGGGTGAAATTCTTCATCCACTGGTCTTTAAGTTCTGTAATATCACTAGCAAGAGCCTCGTAGAAACCAAATCCGTTTTCATCAGAAGTAAAGCCAATCTCAAGCTCTACCTCAGCAACTTCCTCGGCTCCGTTTTCAATCTTGCGAGCTGGACCAGTTGAAGCAGTGCAAATTGGCCATGCTTTGTACTTCTCGATTCCGTCCTCATCTTTGATATGAGCGGTAATAGGGAACTCTGGATGAAGACTGTCACGACCGTAGCCTTTTACGCCTTCAGCAAGCTTTTCGCTGTTCATAGCATGGATTGCGTTATATGCCTCGTAAGGCATGTGTGCAGTAAGCTTTAGGGTGCCAGTGCCAGTGCCATAAGTACGCTTTTTCGTAACTACACCACGGCACTTCTTGGTAACGTTACGAACTTCATTTGATTCTTCTACAGAGCCGATACATTTGATTTCATAATCAGTTTCGGCAATTTTAAAGTTCATGAGGTCACATTCGAACTCAGAGAACACGGTTTCAGTAGATGTAGACATCTATCATCTTCCTTTCTATTTCCAAGATTCATCAACAGCATTGATGAGTAATTCTTCGATTTTTGGTATAGCTGCTTGCATTCCTCGACCAGTAAAATCCTGGCCGCCAGCGTGACGTTTAGTGTTTGAGCCGTCATCTGGAAAGTACAAGTAGTTAAATTTGCTTTTAGATCTGATTGTTACTGCAAAGCTTTCGCTAGTATATTTGAGATACCACTTTGTTGATGTTGCAGAAGAGGTATGTCCTTTAAAAGTTCTGCCAGATGGATGAATCAACTCAGTTATCTTAGAAGCGATAACCTCTCCGCCTTCACCGTGAAGAACATTTCCAACACATTGACCAAAAACAGATGGGAATGCTTCAACTTTTGCAATAATTGATTCCATTCCTTCTGTGCTAATGCCAAAGCTACTCATACTCTCAACGCCTTTGTAAAAGTCATTGTCATGCTCTCGTATGTGTCCGATGTGCCAGGCTTTACAGCATAGTCATAACTAAGGCTATTTGTTTCAGACCACCGAACACCAGGAATTGAGCACATAGCATTTTTTACTTTAGGAATTAGGTTAAGAGGTACAGAACCTGGACGAACAACAGTAACCTCATACTTAATTCCGATAGCAGTACCGTTACCGTTGTGATTAGACGGAACACGCCTCAAAACAGTAAAAGACCAGTCTGCATCCTTAGGAAGCCTTGAAGCAGAACCAAAAAACACATTTTCATCGACAGTTAAAAGCGCATCGCGCATTTGGTTTAGCACATCATCATCAATTTCTTGCAAGGTCAATAGTCCTGCCACCTCCTAAATAGAGAAACATTTCTCTCTTTGAGCGGTCTATGCTTCCAATGTCGTAGATCTGGTTACCAATAAGAACTTTGCATTCAGGGTCGACACAATTTAAGTTTTGAGTTTTTACTTTGATGTCTAAATCGAATGACATTCTGTCAGCAAAATCTAAGTCTTGCTCACGTTTAGAACATTCGTAATAGCAAAGGTGCGCTACTGGTTCTAAATCGTTAATGCTAGTTGCTTTTGTTGGAGCACCGAAGTCTGTCTGAAAAGGCTTTTCTCTAAAAACGAAAAGAATCCCATCGTTATAAGTCGGAAGATGTTTCTTGCTCTTCAACATATTGAGACACCTCCCACTTAATCCTCGCTTGCATAATCTCGTTAGCATAGTTTCCGTCAAACTCATCCTCAGCTTCATTCCATTGGTAATAGCAATGAGCCAGGAGCAACATGTTTTCTACTCCTGGCTCATCGAATGAAAATTCTGCGCTATTTGGAATACCAACTTTAAATCTGATGGCAGCTTCTGCGGTTGGGATTATTACTTCATCAATACGAGAATCTGTGCTCTCATCGCTCCAAGTAACGCTCAATTTAGCTCTTACTTCTT
>JBJEKV010000064.1:0-4634 GCA_051878815.1 Anaerotardibacter sp.
ACCGGCTATCGTTTCAGAGAGCTTTGACTCTTCGCCACCTTCAACACTGAATACGCGAACAGCTTCTGCTATGGAAGCCATGTCTTCTTCAGGAAAAATGGCTTTGCTCCAGTTTGAGAAGGTGTATCCAATGCTCTCGGTTGCTTGTGGGGTTGTGCATACGAACAAGCCACTCGTAAAGAGCGCATACGTCAAGCAAAGCGCAGTTGCGATGCGCACGATAAGAAGAGGTATGTTTTCGAGAAGCTTCATTTTGTCAGTATGCCTAGAGGTGAGTTAGTATTTTTTAGGGGTAACAGCTGTAGCTTTTCGCGCTCAACTTATTCAAACACATGAATAGTGGCCGACGTAATGCCTTTATGTTCTTTACTGATGGTAGGAAGTGGTCCGAGACGAGAGAACACGCCCGTAAACGTGCCATCAAATACATAAAGACCACTTAAGTTGTTGTACATAAGGCCCTCTTGGCTGATTTCTTCATCAGAAAGAGTCTCGATGAAAGTATCAGGTGCAAGGGTGAGTGTCTTGTATGGGGTAATGTAGGTTTGAACAATGAAAGGCTCACCTGCTGCAGAATTTGCGTAGGTATCAATGAGCTTGTTCCATTTTTCAGTCGTAAATGAAACTCCCGCATACACATCTTTTGCTCCATAAGCATCAGTTGGCTTGATAATCCATGAGTCTTTGTTGGTGCGCACGTCTTCGAGATTTACATGTTCGTCATCAAGGAAGAGCGTTTTTGGAACGTGACGCTCTACGAAATCAATTTCTTCCTGGGTAAGGAATGCTTGTGTTTTTGGATGACGCAAAACATCAAAAATTTGCTTATCGTGAACAAGGTGACCTGCAAAGCTGCCAATAAGAGCAACTTTTTCTGCCTTTACTGCCGAAATGAGAGCTTGAGATTCGTCCCAGAATTCAATAACGTCATTCGTAACGCTTCGTCTCCAGATAGCGTTAATTTCCTTACCATCTTTATCGCGAAGAGTCTCGCCGTCGAAGGACAAATCTCTTACATCGCAAATAACGCACTCATAGCCGCGGTCCTTGAAGTAATTGCAGTAAATCTTGAACTCATCAACAACGGCTCTCTCAAGGTAGTCGCAAATAGCAAAGCGAGGATTATCAACCTTATGCTCATACGTTTCATAGATGGAGATGAAGGTATCAACCCATGCTTCAAAAACACTATTCGTCTCTAAATCGTGTTTTTTCTGGAATGCCTTAAAGCTTGCAGAGTTTTCAATGCTGTGGGTAATTTCGCGGTTTTCGTTCATGCCTGCAGAGCCATCACCGTTAAACTCACAGAAGCCAATTTCGAAGGTGTCTTCATCAAGGAAAACGTCAAAACGACCGAATGGGAAAAGCGCATCGTAACCACGAGGGATGAGAATGAGCTCTTTAAGGCGGTCATCGAAGGAGTAAACATCGCGATAGTCAGGGTCATCCAAATAATGTTCAATAACCTTGCATACAATGCGATGGGTAGTCTCAGATACTTCTTTGAAGGTTTGCCAGGTTTTGTCATTAAAAAGGCGTGGAATAAAAGAGCAAGCTACGACCTTTTCATGAACAATAGCGGTTGATTGCTTCATATAGGCAAACGCATCACGACGTCCTTGGATATCTCCTTGAAGAGACTCGATGGTTTCAAAGTATTCGTTGGTCAGAGAAGTATTGCTTGTCATCTAGAACTCCTTGAATGGGTACGGTTGATGAGAGCGAAATTATCTCTCACCAAGGACGTTTTGAATTGTAAAGGTTTCGTTTTCGTTTTATGTGAGCAACTATAAATAGTTCACATCTTTTTAAAGATATTATTTGTGAGCGGTAGGGCAATCCTGAGGAAACAATTCGCAAGAAAATTCGCTGGAAAACTCGAAAGAAAACTCACTAAAACGAATTCGTCAAAACCTCACATTATGAGGATTAATTCCACACAGTTTTTTTCAAAACTCAACAGGTATTAAGTTAGCGCCCCATTTGATTAGAAGAAATGGTGTACCGCTCTGTTTTTGGACAAAGAAAGATTTTCATGGGATATACTGAATCCGATAAAAATAGAAGATTGGATTGATTCATTATGTCAAATTTAAGAACCTACTTGTTTACGAGCGAATCGGTAACAGAAGGTCATCCAGATAAGGTCTGCGATCAGATTTCTGACGCAATTCTTGATGCTATTTTTGAAAAAGAAATTGAGTTAGCAAAGAAGGGTTACATTTCTCCTTCTGGTCAGCCAGCAGATCCAAACAATGTTCGTTGTGCATGCGAAACCATGGCAACCACCGGCGTTGTGTTTGTTTCAGGAGAGATTCGTACTCAGGCATATATTGATGTTCAGGAAATCGTACGTGATGTTTTGACCGACATTGGTTATGACCGCGCAAAGTATGGCTTTGACGGTACTACCTGTGGCGTGCTTAATGCTATCCCTGAGCAGTCTCCTGACATTGCGATGGGTGTTGATAAGTCCTTCGAGGCTCAAAAAGGAGAAGCTGAAGATGCCTATTCTGAGATTGGTGCTGGTGACCAGGGCATGATGTTTGGCTATGCCTGCAACGAAACACCAACTTTGATGCCACTTCCAATTTATTTGGCTCATCGTTTGTCTGAGCGCCTCACCTTCGTTCGCAAGCAGGGCATTCTTGATTACTTGCGTCCTGACGGAAAGACTCAGGTTAGCGTTCGTTATGTAGACGACAAGCCAGTTTCTGTTGAAAAGATTGTTCTCTCAACACAGCATTCTGAGGATATTGATTTAGAAACTCTTCGTGCTGATATTATTCGCGAAGTTATTGATCCCGTATTTGAAACTCATAGTATTGATAAGACCGATGCAGAGATTTTCATTAACCCAACTGGTCGTTTTGTAATTGGCGGTCCTATGGGTGATGCGGGCCTTACCGGTAGAAAGATTATTGTTGATACGTATGGCGGCATGGGTCGTCATGGTGGCGGTGCTTTCTCTGGAAAGGATTGCACAAAGGTTGACCGTTCTGCTGCCTATGCTGCTCGCTGGGTTGCAAAAAATGTAGTAGCTGCTGGTTTGGCTGATCGTTGTGAAGTTCAGGTTGCCTACGCAATTGGCGTTGCTCATCCTGTTTCAATCATGGTTGAAACTTTTGGTACTGAGAAAGTACCTGTTAAGACTATCGAAAAGGCAGTATGCGAAGTATTCGACTTGCGTCCTGCTGCAATTATTGAGGCTCTTGATTTGAGAAGGCCAATTTATCGCAAAACTGCTGCATATGGTCATTTCGGTAGAGAACTTCCTGAGTTCACCTGGGAAGCTACCAATATGGTTGATAAGTTGCGCGCTGCTGCAGGTTTGTAAGTTTAAGGGTTTCGGACCACAAATAGAGCTTGTAATCATAAGGGTTTCGAACAGGGTAGAGGGCCTGCAAAAAAGCTCTTTGAGCGTAATGATTCGCAAGGATGTACGTTTAAGCTTTATTTATAAAAAAACTTTTAGGTAAGAGAGTCATTTTGGCTCTCTTTTCTTTTAGGATAAAGAGACTATGAAATTAGCTTCTGTTGTTTTAGATATTCCTTCTCGTTCTCTTGATCGAGAGTATTATTACGAAATCCCTGAATCGTTTGAAGAATGTCAGGTTGGTTGTGCTGTCCTGGTCTCTTTTGGGCCTCGTCAGGCTATTGGTTTCGTTATGGAAATCTTTTCAGGCCAGGACGAAGAGTGCTTTGGTGCCACTGATGAAACTGGCGGTGAGAGCAGCCCTCAGGAAAGCAACGCTCGCTTTACAACCTTGAGCGAAAGCAATTCTCGAGGAATTGATAGGGTCCCTGCAGGCTCGGGCGAAAGCGTTCAGCTCGGTCTTTTTGGCGAAGATAAAGTAGTCTCCTCTTCGAAAAAAGAAAAGAAGAAGCAATACAAACCAATCTTGAGTGTGCTCACTCCTTCTCTTTTTACGTCTCTTGGTGCGGAATGTGCGCGATTCTTGGCGTTCAGATACATTGCACCGCTTTCTTCCTGCGTTCGCTTACTTACTCCTCCTGGTGGTGTTCCAAAAGTAGAACAAATTGGAGGGGAATGGGTTGTTACGCAACCAATGATCCAGGAAGTAGATGACCGTTTTGTTAAGTTGACTGAGGGTGCGTCAGAGTTTGTTCCGCGAAAAAACGCGGCAAAACAAAAGATGATTCTTGAAGCACTACAGCAGGGCGAATTGCGCGTGGCAGAGTTGCGCGCAGAATATGGCTCGGTCTCTTCGGCACTCAAAACCCTTGAAGAAAAGGGAGCAATCGAGTTTGTAACTAAGCGTCGCTATCGAGGAGTAGAGGGAAGTGGCGTTGGTACAGCCGTGCCTGCGCAGGTGGTAAAACCATCTCTTACTCCTAATCAAAAAGAAGCATATGACACGCTTTTGAAGCTTTCGCAAAGTTCTGGTAGCTCGGTTGCAGTCCTCGACGGCGTTACGGGCTCAGGCAAAACGGAGGTCTACCTTCGCATAATTGAAGATCAGCTTAATGCGGGTCATACGGCTCTTGTGCTTGTTCCTGAAATTAGCCTTACTCCTCAAACAGTTGCGCGTTTTAGAGGAAGATTTGGCGACACGGTTGCGGTTCTTCATTCTCGCATGAGTCAAGGAGAGCGTTTTGACCAGTGGGATTTG
>JBJEKV010000065.1:0-4568 GCA_051878815.1 Anaerotardibacter sp.
CCAGCAGCTTCGCTTGAGCAAACGTGGTGAAGCCGGTCTTCGTGGTGCTGAGCCAGGTGATTTGATTGTCACCATTCGCATTGAGCAGCATGAGTTCTTTGAGCGTGACGGAGACGATTTGCATGCATCTGCTGCAATCTCAATGGTTCAGGCAGCTCTTGGTTGCGAAATTCAGGTTGATGGTATTCTCGAAAACGAGAAGATTACCGTTACCATCCCAGAGGGTTGTCAGTATGGTCAGACCGTGCGCGTAAAGAACTACGGTATGCCAAAGGCACGTACTTCAAGCCGTGGTGACTTATATGTTCACGTTGAGGTTAAGATTCCATCACGTCTCTCCAAGGCAGAGCGCGAACTTCTTGAAAAGCTTGCTGAAGAAATGGGCGAAGAAACTTCAAGCCCTCGTGGCGCTTTCCAGAAGATTCGTGATGCATTTAGTGGATAAGGTTCGGTATGTCCCTTCCTCGCTTCTTTTTGACCAATCAGGTCTTAGCTACCATATCTTCAAGTACGTTTATTCTTGAACTCGAATCTGAAGACGTGAAACACGCTCGTGTTTTGCGTCTTCAGCCTAAAGAACACATTGCCGTAATTGATGCTTCACTCGATTATTTTGAGTGCGAAATTGTATCCTTCGATGACGAAGGTATGCGGGTTTCTATTGCGAAGCATACTTCTTATACCGCTCCATACTATTCCGTAACCCTTGTTCAGGGCTTACCAAAGGGTGATAAATTCGATCTTATTCTTCGCCATGCAACCGAACTTGGCGTGAGTGCGTTTATTCCATTCGAATGTGAGCGCAGCGTGGTGAAACTTGATGCGAAGAAGGCAGAAAAAAGAAGACAGCGTTGGGAGAGCATTGTAAAAAGCGCTGCCATGCAAAGCGGAAGCGCATCAATTCCAACTATTGAAAAGCTTTCGAAGATTTCTCAGGTGCTCTTTTTACTTGAGTCTTACGATGCTGTGCTTGTACTGTGGGAAGAAGCACCAGAAACGTGCTATATCGAACAAGCGTTATGTGATGTTTTGAGCAAGATAAAAGACGAGCGTCCTCAAACCCCGTATCAAATTGCTGTTGTAGTAGGTCCAGAAGGGGGTCTTTCGCAAACAGAAGTTGATACCTTTACGCAAAACCTTTCTTCGGTATCACTTGTCTCCCTTGGCTCAACTATTCTTCGAACAGAAACTGCTGGTATTGTTGGCCCTGCGCTTGTTCTCTACGAACTGGGAGCGCTTGGCAATATGCCGTTAGCATAAAGGATAAGAATGAATGTCTCGGTAGTAAATCTTGGGTGCAAAGTAAACCGTGTAGAGTCCGATACGATTTCTTTGGCTTACCAGTCTCGTGGGTGTGAAATTACTGACCCAGAAAACGCTGATGTTATTGTGGTGAATACCTGCACCGTAACGGGGGAATCCGAAAAGAAAACGCGCAAGACTATTCGCAAGCTTTTACGCCAAAATCAGGAAGCAAAACTCCTTATTACGGGTTGTGCGGCTACTATTTCGCCTGAAGAATTAGCGGCCCTTGATGAGCGTGTCTATATTGTTGATAAGTCTGAATTGCTCGCTGACACAACAGATGCCCTCAGAGTTGGAGACACCTTCCCAACGCGCGTGGGCGTAAAAGTACAAGATGGCTGCAATCATTCCTGCACGTATTGCATTGTGCATGTAGCGCGCGGAAAAGCGTGGTCGCGCCCGCTTGAAGAGATTGTGAAAGAAGTCTCCTTCCTTGCCGATTCAGGAGTGCAAGAAGTAGTGCTCACGGGTATTGATTTGGGGTCGTATCGTTTTGAGATCCAGGGCTTAGAAACGCTTTTGAATAAACTTCTTGAAGCAACGGCGCATACAACTATGCGTTTTCGCATCAGTTCAATTGAGCCATGTTCAATAAAGCCTGGCTTGATTGAATTAATTGCAAACAGTCAGGGAAGAATTTGTAAGCATCTTCATCTTCCGCTTCAGTCTGGATCAACAAAGGTACTGAAGGAAATGAATAGGCCCTATTCTGCTGAGTATTTTTTGAATCTTTGTGCTGACATTAAGGATTGTATTCCTGATATCTCTTTGAGTACCGATATTATCGTGGGATTCCCAGGTGAAACTGACCAAGATTTCCAGGAAACGCTCGAATTGGCTAACCGTGTTGGTTTCACTAAGATTCATGTATTTCGCTATTCAAAACGAGAAGGAACACCTGCTGCACAAAGAGCCGACCAAATTGCCCCTGAAGTTAAAGAAAAGAGAGCTCATGAACTCTCTGCTTTGGGTGATAAATTGCGCAAAGCGTACGCGGAAGCCTATATCGGAACCAATCAAAACGTAGTAATTGAGCAACCAGGCTTAGGAACTACCGAATCCTACTATAAAATAACGGTATCGGAAGAATTGCCAGTCAATACCAGCGTAGTTCTTCAGCCAAAGCGTTTCAATGAAAGAGGGGTTTACGAATCATGAGCGAGAACACCTTATCCATTCTAATTCCTGAGACTATTGATCCAACTACTCTATTTGGTCCACAAGATGAATATCTTCACCTTATTGAGGATTCTTTTTCGGGAAGAATTACGGTGAGGGGAGACCAGGTTCTCATCTCCGCCTCTTCTATTGAAATCGATATGCTTACCACGTTGTTCACTGATTTGTTCAAAACCATTGAACAGGAAGGCAAGCTCACTTCTGACTACGTTAAAAGAAGCCTTGATTTACTTAAAACAGGGGAATTTGCCCCTAAGCCACTTAAAGATGACATCATCTTGTCCTTCAGGGGAAGAGCAATCCGTCCAAAGACAATTACTCAGAAAAACTACGTAGACGCTATCAGGAAAAACACCATTACCTTTGGTATTGGTCCTGCTGGTACGGGTAAAACATATCTTGCGATGGCAATGGCAATTGCCGCGCTCAACAATAAAGAAGTTGGACGCATTATTCTTACTCGTCCGGTGGTAGAAGCGGGCGAGAACCTGGGCTTTTTGCCAGGCACCTTGAATGAGAAGATTGATCCATATATTCGTCCTTTATATGACGCCCTTTTCGAAATGATGGATTCTGCGCGTGCAACCAAATATCTTCAGGATGGCACTATCGAAATTGCTCCACTTGCTTTCATGAGAGGTCGTACCTTAAACGACAGTTTTATCGTGCTTGACGAAGCACAAAACACCACTCCTCAGCAGATGAAGATGTTCCTTACGCGCTTAGGTATGGGTTCTAAAATGGTTGTCACAGGAGACATTACTCAAACAGACTTACCAAAGGGTATTTCGGGTTTGAAAACGGTTCGCCAGGTATTGCATGGTCTTGATGAAATTGCGTTCTGTGATTTCAAAGCGCGTGACGTAGTAAGGAATTCCTTGGTAGCTAAGATTGTTAGTGCGTATGCTCGTGCTGAGGAAATGAACCTTCGCCTTTAAACTGTTTGTTGGAAAAAGCTTTCATCTTTACATTACTCGTATTGGGAACGTGATAGGCTTTCCTTTAAGCTTATTGCGAATATGTGAAACTCCACTTTCGATATCGCTCTTGTTTTGAAAGAGACGCAAATGAGGAAGAGATAGAGATGCAAATTAACGTTAATTTTGAATATGGCCAGGACTTGTTGGGAGATTTACCTATTGAGGGTTTAGCTCAATTTGTTTTAAAGAAAATGGAATGTCCTGAAAACACGGATGTAACCATCTCTTTTATCACAAACGAGCGTATCCACGAGCTTAATCGTGATTATCGTGGCATGGATAAACCAACCGATGTTCTCTCTTTTGAGTGTGACAACATTCCGTTCGAAGATGAATCTATCGAAGATTTACCGGAATACGAATTGGGCGACATTATGATTGCTCCCGATGTGGCTGTTGCTCAAACCGAAGAGTTTGGCACTACCCTTGAAGAGGAGATCACGCTTCTCGTAACTCATGGCCTTCTTCATCTCTGTGGCTATGACCATATTGAAGACGAAGAAGCAGAGATTATGGAAGCATTAGAGGACGATCTTATCCGCGCTTGGAAGGTGGCCAAGAATGGCTAGACAGTCTTTGACTGATGCCTTCAAAAACGCCGGAGTTGGTATTGGTAAAACAGCTACTGAACGCAATTTCCGCATTGAATTAGGATTTCTTTTTCTCGTAGTTGTTTTGGGTCTCTTTTATCAGATTTCTATTATTGAGTGGGCCATTGTATTTGTCTGTTGTGGTTTAGTTCTGGGAGGAGAGTGTCTCAATAGTTCAATTGAGGCTATCGTAGATTTAGCTTCGCCTGACTATCATGAACTTGCGGGCAAGGCAAAGGATTGCGCGGCAGGAGCGGTGCTCATTTTCTCCTTTGGTTCATTTGCGGTAGGGGTCATCTTATTCTTACCTCGAATACTGCAGACTATCGGGCTTTGCTAAGGCCAATGCCTCGCGCGAAACACTAACTTAGAAAAGGATTTGTTTCATATGGGATATAGCGAAAATACACACGATTTCCAGGGCTTTAAGTCAGGTTTTGTAACCTTCTTGGGACGCCCAAACGCAGGTAAATCTACTTTGCTCAACGCCTTGATGGGCAAAAAGCTTGCTATC
>JBJEKV010000066.1:0-4534 GCA_051878815.1 Anaerotardibacter sp.
TTGAATCAAAGTTGAACTTCAATGTTATTGATGTAACAACAGTTGTTGATCTTGATGACAACTTGCGATCTGTAATTACTAAGAAAGCCGAAACTGATTTGGGTCGCGACTGTGTTCTCGTAGAGCACATCGATACCAACATCATGGGCGGCGTTATTATGAGCACAAAGGACCGCTATGTTGACGCGAGCGTACGCTCCCAGCTCGACAGAGCGCGTATCGTGCTTAAAGAAAAAGATGGAGGTGAATGCTAGTGACTGAAATCACCGCACAGTCTATCGATGAAGCTTTGCGCAAGCAGCTTGACGCCATCAATACCAGTGTAGAATCTCGCGAGGTTGGCACTGTTCTTCAGATTGGCGACGGTATTGCTCGTATCGATGGTCTTAAGGGTGCCATGGCAGGCGAACTCCTCGAGTTTATTGCTGAAGATGGCCAGATTGTGCACGGTTTGGCTCAGAACCTCGAAGAGGATGAGATCGGCGCTGTACTTTTGGGTAACGTCACCGCAATCAAAGAGAATGATCAGTGCCGCACCACTGGCCGAATCCTTGAGGTTCCATGTGGTAAGGCTTTGCTTGGTCGTGTAGTTAACGTATTGGGTCAGCCAATCGACGGCAAGGGTCCAATCGAGGCTGAGGCATATCGTCCTGTAGAGTTCAAGGCTCCTGGCGTTCACGAGCGTCAGCCAGTTGAAGAGCCAATGCAGACCGGTATTATCGCTGTTGACTCTATGATTCCTATTGGTCGTGGTCAGCGCGAGCTTATTATTGGCGACCGTCAGACCGGTAAGACTGCTATTGCAGTTGACGCAATTATTAACCAGAAGAACACTGACATGATCTGCGTTTACGTAGCTATCGGTCAGAAGGCTTCTACGGTAGCAGGTATTTATGAGACCTTGAGCCGCTTCGGTGTTATGGACAAGACCATCATCGTTGCAGCTACTGCTTCTGATCCTGCTCCTTTGCAGTTCCTTGCTCCTATGGCTGGTGCAGCTATGGGCGAGTACTTCATGTACAACGGCGCAGACGGAAAGCCAGCTAACGCTGAGAATCCTGGCGGCCACGTACTTGCAGTTTATGACGACCTTACTAAGCAGGCAGTTGCTTATCGTCAGATGTCTTTGACCCTTCGCCGTCCTCCAGGACGTGAAGCTTATCCTGGCGATATTTTCTACTTGCATTCACGCTTGTTGGAGCGCGCTGTTAAGCTTTCCGATGAGAACGGTGCAGGTTCTTTGACCGCACTTCCTATCATCGAAACCCAGGCAGGCGACGTTGCTGCATACATTCCTACCAACGTAATTTCTATTACTGACGGTCAGATTTACTTGCAGACCGACTTGTTCTTCCAGGGTCAGCGCCCAGCTGTTAACGTAGGTATTTCCGTATCTCGCGTTGGCGGTTCCGCACAGGTTAAGTCTATGAAATCTGTTGCAGGTAACTTGCGCCTCGACTTGGCTGCATATCGCGAACTTGCTGCATTTACCCAGTTCGGTTCCGACTTGGACTCCGCAACTCAGCAGCAGCTCACCCGTGGTGCAGTTATGACTGAGGTATTGAAGCAGGGCCGTTACAACCCATTGCCAGTAGCTGAGCAGTCTATCGCTATTTACGCTGGTACCAAGGGTTACTATGACGATCTTCCTGTAGAGAGCGTTGTTCGCTTCCGTGACGAAATGCTCGACTACTTGCGTCATTCCGGTAACGGTGTTGTAAACAAGCTTGCTGAAGCTAAGAAGTTTACTGATGAGATTGAAGCTGAATTGAATACTCAGATTGAGGCATTCAAACTTCAGTTTATCGCGTAAGGTAGGTTCGCTATGCCTAACCTTCACGATATCGAAAGACGAATTAAATCTGTTAATTCAACGAAGCAGATTACTCGCACCATGCAGATGGTTGCAGCTGCAAAGATTCGTACCTCTCAGGCACGTGTTGACGCAGCTACTCCATATGCTAATGCGATGCGTGAGTTGCTTGCTAATATCTCCCGTATGGGTGAGCCAGCAGCATTGTTGACCAAGCCTCATGACGAAGTAAAGCATACCCTCATCGTATGCATTGTTTCCGACCGTGGTTTGGCTGGCAGTTTTAACTCCGGTATTCTGCGACGTGCTGAGCGAATCATGAAGGCTCGTCAGGCTGAAGGCAAGACTACTTCTGTTGCAGTATGCGGTAAGAAAGGTATTTCTTTCTTCAAGTATCGCGACGTAAAGCCAGTTCTTGCTTTCCGTGATCTGTCTGCAGACCCTAGGGTTGAAGAGTCAGATGCATTGGCCGATTATGCGATGGAACACTATCTCTCGGGAGACATTGATGAGGTAATCGTTCTTTATAACCATGCTAAGAATGCGGCAGAGCAGGTTTTGTATCAGGAGACCTTGCTCCCAATTAACTTGAAAGCATTCATCCCTAAGGGTGAAGAAGTATTCAAGTACGCAGGTGGTATTACTGAACTCGACGCTGATAACCCTAACTTGCAGGGCGCTATTGAATATGAGCCAGGCGAGGACGAGGTATTGGATCATTTGCTTCCTGAATATCTCGCAGGTTATTTCTACTATGTACTCATCGACTCTGCTTCCGCAGAGCAGGCAGCTCGTCGCAATGCTATGAAAATGGCAACAGACAATGCTAACGAAATGATTGAAACGCTCAATCGAGTTTATAACCGTGTACGTCAAGGTGCTATCACGACTGAAATTAACGAAATCGTCGGTGGCGCCGCAGCTTTGGAGGACTAAATGGCTGAAGAAAACATTTTTGCGCCTGAAGGTGCAGCATCTGCGGCCAAGGGTGGCGTTGGACATATTGTTCGTATCGTTGGCCCGGTAGTCGACGTTGAATTTGCACCAAAGGAAATCCCTGCAATTTACAACGCATTGACCGTAGAAGCTTCTACACCAGTTGGCGATATCAAGGTTGTTCTCGAGGTGCAGATGCATCTTCCAGGCGATCTTGTTCGCGCAGTTGCCATGTCGTCCACTGACGGCTTGGTTCGTGGCCTTGAGGTAAAGGACACCGGCAATCCTATGATGATGCCTGTAGGTCCTGAGACTCTTGGTCGTATTTGGAATGTAGTTGGTGAGCCTGTAGACGGCAAGCCAATGCCAGATGTTAAGGAATGGATGCCTATCCATCACCCAGCACCTGCTTACGATACCCTCGTTACTAAGACTGAGGTATTCGAAACCGGTATTAAGGTTATCGACCTTATCCAGCCATTTATTAAGGGTGGTAAGACTGGTTTGTTCGGTGGCGCTGGTGTAGGCAAGACCGTTCTTATTCAGGAACTTATTAACAACCTCGCTCAGGAGCACGGTGGTACTTCTGTATTCACCGGTGTAGGCGAGCGTACTCGTGAGGGTACAGACCTCTTCTTGGAGATGTCTGATTCTGGCGTTATCAACAAGACCTGTCTTGTTTATGGTCAGATGAATGAGCCTCCAGGAGCTCGTCTTCGTGTTGGCCTTGCTGGCTTGACCGAAGCTGAGTACTTCCGTGATCAGGGTCAGGACGTTTTGTTGTTCATCGACAACATCTTCCGTTTCACCCAGGCAGGTTCTGAGGTATCCGCACTTCTCGGCCGTATGCCATCCGCTGTAGGTTATCAGCCTACCTTGGCAACTGAGATGGGCGACCTCCAGGAGCGTATTACTTCTACCAAGACCGGTTCTATTACTTCCGTTCAGGCTGTATATGTTCCTGCAGACGACTTGACCGACCCTGCTCCAGCAACTACCTTTACTCACTTGGACGCAAAGACCGTTCTTTCCCGTTCCATTTCTGAGATGGGTATTTACCCTGCTGTTGACCCACTTGAGTCTAGCTCTCGTGCGTTGGAAGCAGACATTGTTGGCGAAGACCACTACCGTGTAGCTATTGGTGTTCAGCAGATCCTTCAGAACTACAAGGACCTCCAGGACATCATCGCAATTCTCGGTATGGACGAACTTACCGAAGAGCAGAAGATTATCGTAAATCGTGCTCGTCGTGTACAGCAGTTCCTTGGTCAGAACTTCCATGTTGCTAAGCAGTTTACCGGCAATGATGGCGTTTATGTAAAGATGGAAGACACCGTACGTTCCTTCGACGAAATCTTGAAGGGCAACTGTGACGACATCCCAGAGCAGTGCTTCCGTATGAAGGGCGCTATCGAAGAAGTTTATGAAGCATACGAGAAAATGCAGAAGGAAAACTAATCATGTCTGCTATTGTTTGTGACGTTGTAGCAAAGAATGGTGTTCTCTTCTCTGGTGAGCTTTACTCCATTACCCTTCCAGGCACCGAAGGTGAGTTGGGTATCATGGAGAACCACGAGCCATTTGTAACCGCTCTTAATGACGGTGTTATTTGGGCTCGCACCAAGCAGGAAGGAGGAACGGTTCTTAGTGCTGCAATCATGGGTGGTTATGTTCAGGTTTTGGGCAAGCGTGTTATCGTAATTTGCGACAAGACCCGTCAGATCTCCCGCATTAATGAGCAGAAACTTGCTGAGACAATGCCTGCTCTTGAGCAGCGCATTGAGA
>JBJEKV010000067.1:0-4386 GCA_051878815.1 Anaerotardibacter sp.
CCCGTTTTTCCTAGCGCGCTTTTCTTGATATCTCGATGAACATATTGTCTAAAGAGAGGTTAAGGTGATACGTATATGCAGTCCTGCATTTCTATTCGTGGAGCTCGTCAGCACAACTTGAAAAATGTTGATCTTGATATTCCTCGAGATCAATTAGTAGTTATCACTGGCTTGTCTGGTTCAGGAAAAAGTTCTCTTGCTTTTGACACTATTTATGCCGAAGGTCAGCGCCGTTATGTTGAGAGCTTATCAAGCTATGCTCGTCAGTTTTTAGGCCAAATGGGAAAACCTGATATTGATTCTATTGATGGCTTGTCTCCTGCTGTTTCTATCGATCAAAAAACAACGAGCAAAAACCCTCGTTCAACGGTGGGAACGGTTACTGAAATCTATGACTACCTGCGCCTTCTTTTTGCTCGTATTGGTGTTCCTCACTGCCCAGAATGCGGAAGGGAAATCTCTGCTCAAACTTCTGACCAGGTTGCTGATGAAATTCTTTCACGAGGAGCAGGCCTTAAAGCAATCGTTATGGCGCCGGTGGTAATTGGCAGAAAAGGTGAATTCACTAAGCTTTTCGCCGACTTGCAAAAAGAGGGTTTTTCTCGCGTTCGCGTTGATGGCGAAATGATTAAGCTCTCCAATGAACCTCTCAAACTTGATAAGAAGTTTAAGCACACTATCGAAGTGGTCATTGACCGCATTTCAATCAAAGAAGAATCCCTGAGTCGAATCACTGAAGCGGTAGAGCTGGCAGTGAAATTGTCAGAAGCTACTGTTTTAGTTACGTATATTCAGCCAGATAAAACTGAAACAGAAGAAGTGTATTCTCTTGCACTTGCTTGTCCAGAGCACGGCCATTCAATGACCGAACTTCAGCCACGAGACTTCTCCTTCAACGCTCCTTATGGTGCTTGCCCTGAGTGTCTTGGTTTGGGAAGCAAAGAGGAACTTGACCCTCATTTACTTATTCCTGATACTTCGCTCTCAATTGAAGAGGGAGCAGTAGTACCGCTCAAGACAGGCAATTATTACCCTCAGATATTAAGAGCAGTCCTTGATCATTATGGGGTAAGCCATGATACGCCGTGGTGCGATATTTCCAAGGAAGTAAGAGACATCCTTTTGTACGGCGCGCCTCCTTCAGAAAAGATTTTCGTAAACTACAAAACGGTTGACGGTCGTATCACGGGTTGGAATATTACCTGGTCAGGTATTATTGCTGCCTTAATGGAGCGCTATAAAGAATCAAAGTCAGAGACAACACGTCAGAAATACCAAAAGTATTTCTCTGTTTCATCCTGTCAAAGCTGTCACGGAAAACGTCTTAATCCAAAAATCTTGGCAGTTACCGTAGGAGGAAAGAATATTCACGAAGTGTGCTCCCTCTGCGTTCGTGATTCGCTGTCTTTCTTTAAGAGTCTTACCTATCCAAAGCAGCAGGCAGTTATTGTTGAACCAATCATTAAAGAGATTATTGCGCGTTTGTCGTTCCTCTCAAACGTAGGCCTTGAATACCTTACACTTGATAGAGCGGCGGCAACCCTCTCTGGTGGCGAAGCTCAGCGTATTAGGCTCGCAACTCAAATTGGTGCTGGCTTGATGGGTGTGCTTTATATCTTGGATGAGCCTTCAATTGGCCTTCATCAACGTGACAACGAAAGACTCATCTCTGCTCTCAAAAACCTTCGTGATTTGGGCAACACTGTTTTAGTGGTTGAGCATGACGAAGATACCATCCGTGAGGCAGATTATGTTATCGACATGGGTCCAGGCGCAGGTGAGCTCGGTGGTGAAGTAGTAGGCGAAGGTCCGGTTGAGCAGCTAATAAAATGTGAGCGCTCAATCACCGCTCAATACTTAAACGGAGAAAAGTGCATTCCTGTTCCTGAAGTTCGTCGTAATCCTAAAAAGGGAAAGATTACGCTTACGGGAGCAGTTGAAAACAATCTGAAAAATGTTTCGGTCTCAATTCCTTTGGGAACCCTCACGGTAGTAACAGGAGTGTCGGGTTCAGGAAAGAGTTCCTTGATTACTGCAACCTTAGCACCAGCACTTTCTAATAGGGTTAACCGTTCACTCCATCGCGTTGGTGAATTCAAGAAGCTTACGGGTGACGAGCTTATTGATAAGGTAATTGATATCGACCAAAGCCCAATTGGTAGAACACCTCGTTCCAACCCTGCAACGTATGTAGGTCTTTGGGACGATATTCGCGCACTTTTTGCCTCAACAAGTGATAGTAAAGCCCGCGGTTATTCACCGGGTCGCTTCTCTTTTAACGTTGCTGGTGGTAGATGTGAGGCTTGCAAGGGTGATGGTCAGAAGAAAATCGAGATGCACTTTCTTCCTGATGTGTACGTTGATTGCGAAGTGTGCGGAGGCAAGCGCTATAATCGCGAAACTTTGCAGGTGAAGTACAAGGGCAAGTCTGTCTACGATGTTTTGGAAATGACGGTTGATGATGCGCTCGAGTTCTTCAATAAGATTCCAGGCATCAAGAGAAAGCTCGAGACCTTGCACGATGTTGGCTTAGGCTACGTTCGTCTTGGCCAGCCCGCAACTACCCTTTCAGGTGGCGAGGCTCAGCGTGTAAAACTTGCAAGTGAACTTCAAAGAAAGCAAACAGGTAAAACCTTCTACATCCTTGACGAGCCAACAACCGGTCTTCATATGGATGACGTTGCTCAGCTTTTAAGTGTTCTTCAGCGTTTGGTTGATGCGGGAAATACCGTTTTGGTTATCGAGCACAACCTAGACGTTATAAAGTCGGCAGACTATTTAATAGATCTTGGTCCTGAGGGCGGAGATGCAGGTGGTCAAATCGTGGTGAAGGGAACTCCTGAAAAGGTTGCTGCTTGCGAAGAAAGTTACACTGGTCGGTTTCTTAAGAAGCTTTTGTAAAAGTCCTAGTAAAACTTGAACTAATATCGGTACAATTATCAACCGATGAAAGTTTCTCGCGAACATAAAGCACTCGTTCTCTTTTTTGCTCTTGCCTTAGCTGGTCTAGGTTTTGCTTTTTTCTACATTACTAACCTGGGTCATTCATGGAATGTAGCAGCAAGTGCAATTGATGATATGTCGGGAGAACTGCGTGGATATACCGTAATTCTTTCTGAAGGAACTGTCTCAAAGTCAGAAGAAGGGGAGGAAGAGGAAGAAATCCTTTCTCCTTTCGAGCTCAAGTTTGTAGATGACTTGAACAAAAAATCGCAAACCGATGCAGCAAATAAGAGCGAAGGTGCGGAAGGTGATTCTGAGGGAGCAGTAGGTGCCTCCGAAAATGCAGCTGGTAGTTCCGAAAGCGTTGAAAGTAATCCAGAAGAAGCGGCAAGCTCTAATTCAGAATCAGAAGAAGCAGTATTCGATTTGCCATCACTCAAACGATCTTATGCTGAAAAGGGTGCGGCAGTCTTTGTTCTTCAGTTAGCTGATCCTTCTCGCTACCTTGAGAAGACCATCATTCTTGGTGGCGGCGGCAACTCTTTTGGAATTATGACGGTTGATCAGAACCATTGCTCAGAGGAGTATATCGAGTCACGCATTGAGGAATATAAGAAATCAGGAGTAGATTTAATCATTGCTATTACTACTTCATATGACCTTATTTCTGATTACTCAGACATCAATGCCGTGATTTCAGTGAGCGAAGAAGGCCTGTCAGATAATGGCGTAAGTTCCGATGGCGTATTTTATAAGGACGCCACAAAAGAGAAATCAATAAGCACCATCATCGTTTCGCAAAGCAGAGTTTTCTCAGCAAAAGAAGTATCAAGCTTATAATTTGATGGTTTTTTTTCTGGCAAAAAAATGAAAAAATAGAGCTTTCTAAAACCTTTTCTGACTTTCGTATGCACATACTAAATAAATTTGATATTATTATCAGGCTGTCTGGATTAGTGTATATAAGTACGTAACAACTCAGACAGAATAACGAAATGCGGGTGTGGCGGAATTGGCAGACGCGCCAGGTTTAGGTTCTGGTGGGTAACCCCCGTGAAGGTTCAAGTCCTTTCACCCGCACCATTTTGTTTATTAGTAATGTCCAAGAAGGAGATTTTCGTGAATACAAATATCGAGGCTCTCGAGGGTAATCAGATTAAGATTGCTTTTGAAATCGAGGCATCTGAAGTTGACGCTCGTATCAAGCGCACTTACAAGAAGTTCGCAAAGCGTTACAACTTCCCAGGTTTCCGTCCAGGTAAGGCACCTCGCCCAGTTATTGACAGCATGGTTGGCGAAGATGCAGTTCGTGCAACAGTAACCGAGGATTTGGTAAACGAACTCTATCCTCAGATCTTGGAAGAGAATAACTACGTACCTATGTTCCAGGCTCAGTTCGATTACGAAACTGACATGGTTGAAGAGGGTAACGACTTCAAGTTC
>JBJEKV010000068.1:0-4361 GCA_051878815.1 Anaerotardibacter sp.
TGAGGCGACTACCGAACTTGCTCCTACTAAGGGACAGATTGTTATTATCTTGGACAACGAGATTATTTCTGCTCCTGCAGTTCAGAGTGCTATTACTACCGGTGACGTTTCCATTACCGGTGGCTACACCATGGAAGAAGCAAAGAGCTTACAAACCGTTTTGGAAAGTGGCTCCTTGCCAGTAAGTTTCCATTATGAAACAAGCCAGGTTGTTGGTCCTACCTTGGGTCAGGATGCTCTTGCAACAGGTGTTCTCGTAGCACTTATTGGCCTTCTCCTTGTTATCATCTACCTCATTGTTTTCTATCGTGGTCTTGGTGTTTTGACCGCGGTTGCTATGGCCGTATTCGCAATCCTTTACTTGGGAATTTTGGCAGGCCTTTCTGCTCTCGGATTGTTCTCCCTCTCCTTGGCAGGTGTTGCAGGTATCGTTCTTACTATTGGTATGGCTGCCGACTCCTCAATTCTTACCTTGGAGCGTTTCCGCGAAGAGATTCGTATGGGACGAAGCGTTCGTGCTGCATCTATCACGGGTGTTAAGCACGCAATCCAGACATCTATCGACGCCGACTTGGTAACCTTAGTTTCTGCGTTGACTCTGTTCTTCTTGGCAGCAGCTTCTGTTAAGGGCTTTGGCTTGACGCTTGCCTTGGGTATTTTCTGCGACATCGCAATGATGCTCTTGTTGAAGGCTCCACTCGTTCGCCTTCTTGCTCCAAAAGTTATTGCTAAGAATCCAGGCTTCTGGGGTATTACGGATTGCCAGGTTGCTTCTGAGGTTTACGAAGCTTTGTTGGAAGAGGCTTCTGCTGCTTCCAATGGTCAGGCCGTTGCTTCCCGTGTTCCTTATGAAGGTGACGAACCAAAGGAAGGTAAGAGCCGTGCAATCGATACGCTTGGAAGCTTGAAGGGCAACTTCATCAAGAAAGATATTCCTTTCATGCGTTATCGCAAGGTGCTTTTAATTGTTTCAGCATGTTTGGTTGTTTTGTCGCTTGGTATTGCGGGCATTAAGGGCCTCGACTTTAGTATCGAATTTGTAGGAGGTACTTCTACTACCTTCACTAATACCGGATTGGTAACAACTGACCAGGTTCGCCAGGCATTTACTGACAACGGACAGCCAGATGCGGTAATTCAGACTACGGAAACCAATGGCATTCCTGGCTTCTTGGTTCGCACCACTGATACCTCTGCTGAAAGTGCAGCAGCAACCGCTAATGCGGTTGCAAAGGATTTGAGTCTTTCGCAAGATTCTATTGAGGTAAATACCGTTGGTCCTGACTGGGGACAAAGCGTTATTAATGCTTCCTTGTTGGCATTTATTGTGTCCTTGTTCCTCATCATTATTTATGTTGCTATTCGCTTCGAATATAAGATGGGCATCATGGCTGTTGTGGCCTTGCTCCATGACTTGATTATCGTAGTAGGCGTTTATGCTTTGTTTGGTAGAGAGATTTCGCCAAACACTATTGCAGCGTTGTTGACTATTCTTGGTTACTCGTTGTACGACACGGTTGTTGTATTCCACCGCATTGCTGACAACATGAAGGAAACCAAGTTCAAGACAACCTTCATGAGCATGGCAAACCATTCTCTCAACCAGGTATTTGTTCGTACCATTAACACGACCTTGACCTCTCTGGTACCGGTTTTGGCTATGTTGTTCTTCGGTAGCGAAACCTTGAAGGACTTCGCATTTGCTATGGCAATTGGTTTGGTTGCGGGCTCCTATTCTTCTATTGCAGTTGCAACGCCATTGTTTGCTCTTTGGAAGACGCGCGAACCTGCCAATGCGAAAGTTCAGCGCAAGCTTGGTAACGAGGTTGCTTTGTTTACCTTTGCAGGAACCTTGCTTGAACCAGTAGCGGTAGAAGCTCCTGCAAAAGAGGCAGCGGTAGATGCTGTTTTGCCAAAAGAAGAGAGCGCACCAAAGGCAAAAGCGGATACGAAGAAGCAGGCAAATAAGCCGGCTAATAAAAATCAAAAAAAGCAAAGCTACCATTATCGTAAAAAGAAGAAATAGGTAGTTTAAGGATTGAGCGGGGGGAGTAAACGCTTCCCCGAAGAAGAAGTTGGGGGAGCAAACGTCTCCCTTAAGAAAAGTAGGGGAGTAAGTTCTCTCCTAAAGGGTTGGGGAACAAGTTCTCCCCAAAGAAAGAAAGAGGTTAACCATGCGTGAAGGATCTGCTCCTAATTTTGCACCTCCCGTAGAAGAAGGTCTTCTCATCACTCTTCAAGACGAAAAAGGTGACCTTGTTGTATTTGAGTTCTTGGGTTTGATTTTGCATAACGGAAGTCGCTATGGCTTCTTTGTAGAGTCTGATGAAGAAGGTAACTCCAATGATGAAGCAATCATCATTTTGGAAGTAACTGAACTTGACGAAGATGATCAGCCAGCTGGTTTGGAGATGATCGAAGACGAAGCATTGCTCAACGAACTCTTTGAACAGTTCAAAGAAGCAACAAAGGATCTTTACGACTTCGAATAACCATTAGTGAATTCAATACTGTTTCACGTAAAGATTACGGCAGCGGATTTTAAAGAGCTCTTTTGTAATTGATTTGCTTACGATGCTCGAAAATCCGCTGTCTTTTTTTGTTTTCTGCCACTGTTCAAAAAAGAAGAAATACCTGAACAGGTTCATAAAATGGACGTTTTATTAGTTACTTTATTGGGGTAAAGCATTGTTAAGTATTACTTAATAGAAAGTGTACAAAAACTTAAATTAACTACCGTTTATCCGCGAAAATTTGTTTTAATCCCTTGCGTTTTTTCTCGACCCTATAATGAAATCACTTTTTATCTCGAAAGTATTTTGCCAAAGAAAAATGCTCGGGTCTTTGGTGGAACACTCCAGAGTTACATACTTTCTTCCCTTATGACAGAGTGGCTCGCTAAATCGAGTCTCTTTGTTTTTTACGGGGCTTTTTTCAAGAAAAACACCGCTCCAAAGCAAATCAGAACTCAGGGCGAAATGCGGCGCGTGATTATCTGTAAATATGGCACAAGGTTATCTACAAATGCGGCGCGTGATTATCTGTAAATGCGGCGCACGATTATCCGTGATGATTTAAAAGTAATAGGGGTGCGTAAATCACTTGAAAATCCCACGAGTTTGCTCGTTTTTCAAGAAACTCAGGTAAGCACATCTTCCCAAATCAAAAGGGAATTTCCTTCTGAAAGAACATAAGAAATTCACAATTCAAAAAATTTTTTATTGACTTGACTATATTCGAGAAGTATATTAATAAACTGTGCATTTTTGCGAAATTACGATTCCATCGAAGGAGGAAATGACTCGTGGCTCAAGCAAAAAATACCGCTTCCACCAGCCGCTACAGGAATCGCAGAAGCTTTGCAAAGATCCCGGATGTAATGGATGTTCCAAATCTTATTGCTATCCAAACTGAATCATTTAAGCAGTTTATGGATCAAGGTCTTTCAAATGCTTTTGCTGACATCAGTCCTATCGAATCAACTACAAAAGATATGTATGTTGAATTCGGTAAGCATGAATTCGGTGAGCCTAAGTATAGCGTAGATGAGTGTAAAGCTCGTGACGTTTCTTATCAGGCACCTTTGTTCGCTGAGATTCGCTTTGTAAATCGTGAGACAGGCGAAATCAAAGAACAAGAAGTTTTCATGGGCGATTTCCCACTTATGACAAACCGCGGTACCTTCATTATTAATGGTACTGAGCGTGTTGTTGTTTCTCAGTTGGTTCGCAGCCCTGGTGTTTACTTCTCTTCTGAACGCGACAAAACCTCTGACAAAATTATTTACAACGCTAAAGTAATCCCATCTCGTGGTGCTTGGCTTGAGTTTGAAACTGACAAGCGTGACATCTTGTCTGTTCGTATTGACCGTAAGCGCAAGCAGCCTGCAACTCTCTTGTTGCGTGCTTTGGGCATCGCTGAAACTCGTGAAGAAATCATCGAGTTGTTTGGTGATTCCGAGATGATTATTCGCACTCTTGATCGTGACTCTGCTACTACTAAAGAAGAGTCCCTCATTGAGTTGTATCGTCGTTTCCGTCCAGGCGAGCCTCCTACAATTGACTCTGCACGCTCTTTGCTTGATGGTTTGTTCTTCAACCCACAGCGCTATGATCTTGCAAAGGTAGGCCGCTACAAGATTAATAAGAAGCTCGAATTCGACCCTTCCAATGACAGCTCTACCCTTACTAAGGAAGATATCATTGAAACCATGCGCTACATCGTAGCTTTGCATGATGGTGAAGAGGGCGTACAGTGTGACGACATCGACCACTTCGGCAATCGTCGTATCCGCACCGTTGGCGAGTTGATTCAGAACCAGTTCCGCATTGGTCTTTCTCGTATGGAGCGCGTTGTTCGCG
>JBJEKV010000069.1:0-4341 GCA_051878815.1 Anaerotardibacter sp.
ATGCACTCTGTCCTATTGAGCTTGGAACGCAGAAACCCGTACGCGGTGAAGTGTTGTCTCACGATGCAGGTGCCGCAGAGGCTATTCGTTGCGAAATTGAGCGAGCCGTACTTGAGGTGTATCAAGCAAGTGGCCTTTTGGATTATGGCTGTGTTGACGTATTGTGGGATGGTGCCCAGGTTTCCATCGTGCGCATCAATCCTTCGCCTGCAATTGTAGGAGAGACACCGTTTTATCAGGCCTGTCAGGTAGCGGGAATTTCTCTTCCAGGGCTCTTCGATGCGCTTCTATCTGCATAATCTATTTGTAAGGGCTATATGAATTAGCCGTTGAAACGGTGAATGCAAGTTATAATAAAAAGCAATCGGTCAGAATCAATATCGAGCTTTAAAGCTATGTTTTAGCTTTGGGCATATAGAAGGGGGCCAATATGGGCAAGTTTTTGATTGGTGGCATCATTGGAGCAGGTGCAGCATTACTTTTGTCTCCACGTTCTGGTGAAGAGAACCGCTCTATCTTGAAAGAGATGCTTGATCAGGCAGGATGTTCTCCTCGTTCATGCGCCAAGGCAAATGAATACATTGAAGTAGTGGCTGACAAGTCTACTGAAGTTATCAACACCGTTGTTGATAATGGTCGCGATTATTATCGTGCAGCTCAGAATCAGGTTGCTGAGAGCGGTGTTGTTGATAAGGCAAAGAAGCAGGCTTTGGATACGTTGGACGTTGTAGCTGACAAGTCCACTGAGGTTATCAATACTGTTGTTGATAACGGACGTGAGTATTATCGTGCAGCTCAGGGCCAGGTAGCAGGCGCTGTTCCTTCTGATGAAATTAAGAAGCAGGCTCTTTCTGCATTAGATGTTGTTGCAGAGAAGTCTACCGTTGTTATTAATACCGTAGTAGATAATGGCCAGGAAGCAATTCGTGCTGCTCAGGCTTCTGCAGAAAAGGGAACTCTTGGAGATGACGCTCTTTCCGCTTTGGCTTCTGGTTCTACCAAGGTAATCAACACGGTAGTTGATAATGGTCAGGAAGCTCTTCGCTCTATTAAAGCAAATAATGCACCAGCTCCTGCTCCAGTACAGAATGATCCTTCTTCTGATGAACTTCGCCAGAAGATCGATGAAGCTCGTGAGCGCATTGCTTCTCAGATTGCAAAGAACGCTGAGCAGGCTCGTGACGCAGCAGTAGACGCAATTCCAGCTGCTGTTGACGCAATTGCTGCAAAGCGTAAGTAATAGCGTTTGAGCTTGAAAATTTATAGTTAGTGAAGTCAAGGCACCCCTTTTGGGGTGCCTGATTGGGTTTAAGGCATGAAAAAAGATACCTACTTAACAAGCGAATTGGCGGGCGTAAAAGTTTACGATGCTCGCAAGCCAGACAAGAAGATTGGCAAGGTCCATTCTTTTGTTTTTCATCCAAAGAAGCGCTATGTAGTTGGATTCACCGTTAAGCGTCCTGATGTGGCGTTAATGTTTCACAGAAGTGATGTTTTTGTAGCGTATGACGCCTTTGATGTGGTTGATGGTAATATTCTTATCTCAGATGACAGTAATGCAACGGGAAAGGCTGCGTGCAAACGTTTGGGTGTTTCCTGGGATGAATGCATTATCTGGCAAGGGCTTCCCCTCATGACCGAAGGAGGAAAATCCTGTGGTTATGTAGGAAGCGTGAGGTTTAACACCGCTGACGGAAAGGTTGTTTCTTGCTTGGTTGATAATGGCCTTGCAAAAGACGCCGTTCTTGGAATGACTGAGCTTCCAGCGGAATGCATTTTGGGCTTTCGTTTTGGAGTGGGCGAGCGCTTGCGTAACGCGCAAAGTGACACCGATTTCCAGGGTGCAATGATTGTTTCGGATGATGCTTTGTCGTACGAAACGGTTGGTGGCCTTGCTGAAAAAGCGGGAGTGGGATATGCCAAGGCTTCCCACAAGGCAAGTCAAGTTGCTGAAAAGGTTAAGCCGGTAGCAGATTCGGTTGGAGAAAAAGCAAAGCCTGCACTTTCTCAAGCAGCCGAGAAAACAGAAGAAGTAGTTAATAAGGGCGCTTTTGCTTTGGGAGCTCAACTTGGTAAAACAAGTGGCATGTTCGCAAGCTTCAAAGAAGAGTACAAAAAAGCCCGCTATGGTGAGGATGATACATAAATGGACCCAGAGGGTAATCGGAAAGCAAAAAAGGATCAGGCTGAACAAACGGTCAATATCCATGGCCACTCAGTAAAAAGCAGTGATTTGGTAAAACTGGGTGGTTTGCTTGCGTTTTTCCTCATCGTTATCTGTATTGTGATAATTCTTTGGCCAAGCCTTTCAATGTTGGTTGAAGGCGGCCCTTCAAAAGTTGTTGAAGAGATTCAAAAGATGGGTGCAAGTGGCGTATTTATGCTTCTTGCGCTTCAATTCCTCCAAATTGTGGTTGCCTTTATTCCGGGCGAAATTGTTGAGGCCGCAGCCGGTATTATCTATGGCCCTTGGTTAGGTGCTTTAATTCTTTTAGTGGGCTGCGTTTTCTCAAGTGCGTGCGTCTTTGTTTTGGTGCGCAAGTTGGGTGCACCGTTTGTTCAAGCAATGGTTTCCGAGAAATACATGGAAAAGTTCGAGAAGTTTGAGCAATCGGGTAAGTTGACTCTCATTGTTTTCATCCTTTTCTTGATTCCTGCAATGCCAAAGGATGTTTTCACCTATTTGGTTCCGCTTACCAAAATGCCTATGAAAACCTTCTTGATTGTGGCAAACGTTGCTCGTACTCCGGCACTTGTTGCCACTACTTACATTGCTGCCGGTATTACGGGAGATAATGTTATGGGCGGAATAATTGTGCTGGTAATCGCCTTGATTCTTTGTGCTATCGCGGTTTTTTACCGTGATAAGATTCTCGATAAACTCTCCTCTTCGAAAGAGAAGAAGTAATTTCTCAAGGGAGATTTTGGGAACTGGTTATTAATGAGGTTCTTTTCGCTATAATGAAAAGACTTTGATAGATTGTAATTAATTGTTGTTCGCATATAAGGAGGACAATATGCCAACTATTACTCGTGATCAGGTACGCGTTCCTGCTGACGTAATGCCTGAGGCTCGTGAGACCTATGTAGACAACTACATGAAGGCAACTCGCGGCACTGGTCGTCTCATGCTTTTTGCTTGTGACCAGAAAATTGAGCATTTGAATGCTGACTTCTATGGTGAAGGTATTGATCCTTCTGACGCAGATCCAGAGCACTTGTTCCAGATTGGTACTCAGGGTGTTTGCGGTGTTGTTGCTGGTCAGCGTGGTCTCATTTCTATGTATGCAAATGACTATCCAGAGGCTAACTACTTGGTGAAGATGAACTCCAAGACCAACTTGGTAAAGACCTCTCAGGATGACCCATACTCTCCACAGCTCCATGAGCTCGACGCTGTTTTGGCAATGCGTGACGCAGGCGTAAATATCGTTGGTTTGGGCTACACCATTTACTTGGGCTCTGAATATGAATCAACCATGATGGCAGAAGCTGGCGAACTTATTGCTGAGGCTCATGCTAATGGCTTGATCGTTGTTTTGTGGATTTACCCTCGCGGTAAGGCAGTTGAGGATGAGAAGGCCCCTAGCCTCATCGCTGGTGCAGCTGGCGTTGCTCTCTGCTTGGGCGCTGACTTCGTTAAGGTAAACCCTCCAAAGGCTGCAGACGGCAAGACTTCTGCTGAGAACTTGTCAATTGCTTCTACTGCTGCTGGTCGTTGTGGTTGGGTATGCGCTGGTGGTTCTAAGGCTGATCCTGTTGAGTTCTTGTCTCAGCTTCATGACCAGATTCACATTGGTGGTGCTTGCGGTAATGCAACTGGCCGTAATATCCATATGCGTTCCTTGGACGAGGCAGTTCGTTTGACCAAGGCTATTTCTGCTATCACTTTGGCTGACTACGAAGTTGAAGATGCAGTTGCAGTATTCAACGGTGAAAAGGACTTCACCATCTAAGTAGTGCTTGCGCGTTTGAAGCGTTGCTTTAGAAGCATCTCTTGATGCAACTGTGGGCTGATTGCTCGCGGTGTTTGTGTCTCTTAGAGGCATGTAGGGGTTTGCCCCTATATTTCATATGCTGCTTTGACGAGCTCGGGAAACCGGGCTCGTTTTTTTAATTGCATGAACGCAAGATCCTCCGCATTTATCTAAGGTTTTCAGTGCTTTCTTTCTGAATTCTGAGCTGCATATCTCGATGCCCCTTCCATGTATTCACGTATTCGGGAAATAGTCCGCACCCTCTCACACTCGGACAAAAAGTGTGTCTGGTTTTCATTGTATCCCCAGGTAAGTAGCTAAAAAATGAGAAAAAAGTGATACGTAGGGAGTTTAAGGATTGCTT
>JBJEKV010000070.1:0-4327 GCA_051878815.1 Anaerotardibacter sp.
TTTCGCCAGAGGTGGTAAAAAACTCTCCTCAGGTATTGCATGGAATCACGGCTTCGTATGTTTTGCGTGATCAATTTCCATGGCTCGGAGAAGAGGTGTTTCAGGCTATTTTTCGCCATACTATTGCTGATTGCAACATGGCTCCTCTTGATATGATTGTTTTTGCAGCTGATAAGCTTGAACCAACTCATCATGTGGAGGTTTATGAGGAAATAGCTAAAAAAATTGGCATTATTTCCCTAAAACAGCTATTCTTTGAGGTCTATAAGGCGGGATTGGCGTATCTTATAGAGGTAAATAGACCACTTACCCCCGAGTCGGTAGAAATATGGAATAAGTACGTACGTATGAAATAAAGGAGATACTGAGTGAGTATTGAAGAAAATAACAGCCGTGAATGTGCCCTTATTGCGGCACGTGCTGCTGATGAGCGTAAAGCAACCGATATTATGATTATCCAGGTTGGCGCATTAGTTGATGTAACCGAGTATTTCATTCTTGCAACAGGTGCTAACGCTCCACAGGTTGAAGCAATTCTCGAGAACATTGAAGAGAAGCTTCGTGATGAAATGGGTGTGAAGCCATTTTCTCGCGAGGTAACGCGTGATCACAATTGGGAGCTCTTGGATTACGGCGACTTTGTAGTAAACGTATTCCAGCCAGAGGCACGTGATTACTATCGTCTTGAATCTCTTTGGAATGACGCTCCTATTATTGAGGTAGAAGAAGCAGGTATCGAATTCCCTGAGTATTCTGAGCGTATTGCAAAAATGCTCGGTCGTGACTAAGGGTTTTTGAGCGAATTTTGGCTTTTGCAGGCTTCCGAATTCTTGTGAGAGCGTAAATCGCAGGCAGTTTATGACTTGTGTCTCAGGCAGCTTACGACTTACTTGTTTAGGTTTAAGGTTGTAAGGTGCGCTGTGGTAAACATAGCGAAAATGTACAAAGGGTTATCGTTTGATAACCCTTTCCTGTGCTCTCAGATACTATTTGTTTGACCGATTGTGAGGTTTTAAGCTCGTAACCCTAACCTTGGTTTATGAATTGTCTACGCGGTTACTTACTGAATTCCAAGTACCTTATAGCCCTGTTCTTCTACGGCTTGCTTGAGCGTCTCATCGGAGATTTCTTTATCAAGCTCAACCTCAGCAACACCTTCTTCGTGACTTACCTTATGGACGGTCACGCCTTCAAGTGCCTCAAGCGCATTTCTGGTATGCATCTCGCAGTGTGGGCACATCATTCCTTCAATAGTCATAGTCTTTTTCATAGCTACACTCTTTCCTGTTGTGTTTTGCTCTAATTCTAAAGGGGTCTGTTCGCTATTTTCGGCGGTTTTTTCATTGTTATTTTCGGAAGTTTTTTCACTCTTGTTCTTGCCTTCATTGTTGCTTCCGCCTTTGTTTTTGTTTCCGTTTTCGCCGCTGTCTTTGTTTTTATCCTTGTTTGGATTGCGGTCGCCATATGGTTTGAAAAGGTTTAGGCGAAGCGCATTAGTAACTACACAGAAGCTTGAGAGACTCATAGCTGCTGCAGCAAACATTGGGCTTAATTTCCATCCGGTAATACCAATAAAGAGTCCTGCAGCAAGAGGAATACCGATAGCGTTATAGAAGAATGCCCAGAAAAGGTTTTGTTTGATAGTACGCAGGGTTGCTTTGCTGATGTTGATTGCGGCAGGGATGTCAGAAAGCCTGTTTTTGACAAGCACGATATCGGCGGCATCGAGAGCAATATCAGATCCTGCTCCAATTGCGATGCCGATATCAGCACGGGTAAGCGCTGGGGCATCGTTTATGCCGTCTCCAACCATGAGTACGAATCCCTTTTGCTGAAGCTTTTGTATTGCTTGCTCTTTATCCTGAGGGAGAAGCTCAGCAATAACTTCGTCAACACAAACTTGAGCGCCAATAGCCTGCGCGGTTGTTTTGTTGTCTCCAGTAAGCATGACAACTTCAAGGCCAAGATCTTTGAGTTCTTTAATTGCCGCTACGCTGTCTTCTTTGATGCTGTCGGCAACTGCAATGATGCCAAGAAGTTCTGTTTCTCGTGCGAATAAAAGAGGTGTTTTTCCCTGCTTACAGAGTGCGTCAATTTGTTCTTTAACGTGAGAGGTAAGAGCAACCTTTTCACCAATGAAAGAGAAGCTGCCTGCTATACACTGTGCATCTTGGTAGGTAACACTAACGCCGTTTCCTGGAAGAATGGTGAAATCTTCAACCTCAAAGGAATCACTGTTTTCTTCCTGCGCCTTAAGCACAATAGCTTGTGCAAGGGGATGCTCGCTTTTTTTCTCGAGGGAATAGGCGAATGATAAAAGCTCTTTCTCGGTTGTATTGCCGCAGGTGATGAGATCGGTAACCTGAGGTTTTCCCTGGGTGATAGTTCCCGTTTTATCAAGCGCAACAATGCGTGTTTGACTCGTTTTTTCTAAGGATTCAGCAGTCTTGAATAAGATACCGTTTTTAGCACCAAGGCCACTACCAACCATGATTGCTACGGGGGTTGCAAGGCCAAGAGCGCAAGGGCAACTAATAACCAGCACGGCAATTCCTCGTGCAAGAGCAAAGCCGACCTCTTCGCCAAGAATAAGCCAAACAATAATGGTAATGATGCTCAGACCAATAACGGTAGGAACAAAGATTCCGGAAACTTTATCAGCTAATTGCGCAATAGGTGCTTTGGTTGCCGCTGTCTCGCTCACCAGCTGGATAATTTGATTGAGGGTCGTGTCGTTTCCAACACGGGTTGCCTTACACGTAAGAAAGCCAGTTTGATTAATAGTGCCCGCCGATACTGTGGTATCTTTCTTTTTCTCTACGGGGATACTTTCTCCCGTGAGAGCCGATTCATCAATAAAGCTGATTCCTTCTAAGACGGTACCATCAACAGGAATGGATTCTCCTGGACGGACTACAAAGACATCATCAACCTTCACTTGATCAAGAGGGACTACGACTTCAATATCTTCCCTTACCAGCGTGGCTTTTTGTGGAGCAAGCTCTAGAAGTCCCTTTAAAGCGTTGGTGGTTTTACCTTTCGAACGGGATTCCAGGGTTTTTCCCAGGGTGATGAGAGTAAGGATGGTGCCTGCAGATTCGAAATAAAATTCATGCATATAGCTCATGGCTAATTCGGTGTTTCCTGCACTCAAGGCATCGGTGAGAGCGAAGAGGACGAAAGTACTATAGCAAAATGCGGCAGTAGTTCCCAAGGAAACAAGGGTATCCATGTTGGGAGCGCCATGGCATAAGCTTTTGAAACCACTGATAAAAAAGCGCTGGTTGATAACCATGATTATGATAGTGAGTAGCATCTCTGACATACCAAGCGCAACATGATTGTGTTCGAGGAAAGCGGGAAGGGGCCATCCCCACATCTGAGCTCCCATTGAGAGATAAAGAAGCGCGGCAAGGAAGATGAGAGAAGACACAAGGCGCTTGATAAGAATCGGCGTTTCGGTGTCTACCAGTGCTTCGGCGTTGTTTTTAGTTCCTGAAGCGTTTGAAGAACTTTGTGTGTTGGGCTCTTGAAGAGAGGCGCCATATCCTGCCTTTTTGACGGCTTCAACAACGTCTTTTGGTTGAGCTGTTCCTTCAACAACCATTGAGTTGGTAAGAAGGCTGACTGAAACAGACGCTACTCCGTCTAGGTTTGATACGACTTTTTCGATTCTTGATGAGCAGGCAGCGCAACTCATTCCGGTAATCGCGTAGTGTTCCATAATTATTCCTGCACCATAACTTCGTATGTGTTTTATTTCTCGTGACTAATGTATCAATAATCTCAAGATTTCTCACGCGATTATTCTGAGCAGTGCTTTTTCGTATGTGAAATTTGGTTAACTTTTATTGAAGGGAGCTTATCTGAAAAGAACTCAGGCACTCTTTTTGCGAAAAGCGTACCTGAGTGAATACTTTTCTATAAAGTGCCTGAGGGTTACTTTCTTAAAAATCCTTGCGGCATTCTTTTCTCGAACAGATGTTAGCAGAACTATTTCCTTTTCAAGATACTTACCGTCTCAACATGATACGTCTGTGGGAATAGATCAACCGGCGTTGCCTTCACTAGTTCGTATCCTTCGTTTTCGAATCGGAGGATATCGCGTGCCCAGGTTGAAGGGTTGCAGCTTACATAAGCAACGCGCTCGGCTTTCGAATGGGCAATATCACTTGGAACGTTTTTAGCTAAGCCTGCACGAGGAGGGTCAACAACCAGCGCATCAAGAGAGCCTAGCTTGGAAAGCTCTCGAGCGCTATCTCCACCAATAATAGAAATATTAGTGAGGTTGTTAAGTTCCGCATTTCTCTTTAAGTCTCGAACGGAA
>JBJEKV010000071.1:0-4320 GCA_051878815.1 Anaerotardibacter sp.
CTCAATGTTTGCTCCTTAACGCCTATGCGCTACTTCTTGCGACGACGGATAATCAAGCGGCTAGATGCCTTCTTAGGATTACGAGTACGATGACCCTTAGTAGGAACACCCCATGGGGTTACTGGATGACGGCCAGCAGACTTGTTCTTACCTTCACCACCACCGTGTGGGTGATCAACAGGGTTCATAACGGTACCACGTACAGATGGGCGAATACCCTTCCAACGATTACGGCCAGCTTTACCAACCTTGATGTTGCCATGTTCTGCGTTGCCAACTTCACCGATGGTTGCACGGCAAGTTACCAAAACACGACGCATTTCGTGGGATGGCATACGGAGGATTGCGTAATCGCCTTCCTTACCCATGAGCTGAATAGAAGTACCAGCAGAACGAGCAAGAGCAGCACCCTTACCAGGCTGGAGTTCTACTGCATGAATAAGAGTACCTACTGGAATTGCAGAAAGTGGCAATGCGTTGCCTGGCTTGATGTCTGCATCCACACCGGATACTACGGTGTCACCTACGTTAAGACCACGTGGGTGAAGGATGTAACGCTTCTCACCGTCAGCATAGTTGAGAAGAGCGATACGTGCGCTACGGTTTGGATCGTATTCTACGGTTGCTACCTTTGCTGGAATACCATCCTTGTTGCGCTTAAAGTCAATAACACGATAACGACGCTTTACACCGCCGCCCTGATGGCGGGTGGTAATGCGGCCGTTGTTGTTACGACCAGCCTTCTTAGGAAGTGGCTTCAAGAGTGACTTTTCTGGAGTGGTGCAGGTGATATCTGCAAAGTCAGAAACACTCTGGAAGCGCCTACCTGGGCTAGTAGGTTTGTACTGTTTTACTCCCATTTTTTTCCTTTCTTTAGGACTAAACCTTTTTTAGTCCTTACCTATGTGGACTCCATCGCCATCTACTAACTCTTGGGAGAAAGCTTTCGACGACTCCGAGTTGCCACGCGTCCGGGTGTATCCATACACATGCAGACGCAAACGTAAATTATAGTGATGAAAACATTCGAACGCAAGAATATTTTTTTCAAAAATCAAAAATTTTTTACTCTTGCGAAAGGCTCGTTTTCTTCGATCTCTATAAAGGCTTTACGGGCTTTTCGAAAGAGGTGAGTTAGAGGAATTCTTTTCGAAAAACACTCTATTTGTCTTCATAAAGAAAATGAGTTTAAGCGCTTGCTCACTATAATTTCGTTACGCCAGCATGATGCGAAAAAAAGAGCCGGCACTTAGGCCAGCTCTTATCATTTTCTTCATCTCGAAAGACTAGCAGAAAGTCTTACTGAGCGGAGAAGATCTCAATCTTGTCGCCCTGAGCTACGGTTACCATAGCCTTTTTCCAGGTGCGGGTCTTACCTTCAACATAACGCATGCGCTTTGGCTTTGCCTTTACGTTGAGGGTGTTTACCTTAACAACAGTTACGTTGAAGATTGCTTCGATTGCCTGAGCAATCTCTACCTTGTTAGCAGACTTAGCTACTTCGAAGGTGTAAACGTTTTCCTGCTCAATCATGTCGTAAGAGTGCTCAGTAATGATTGGGCGAATGATTACCTCACGTGGGTCCTTCATTATGCAAGCACCTCCTCGATGCGAGTCAAAGCAGCACTGGTGATAACGAGTGCCTTATTGTCAATAAAGTCGTAGGTGTTTGCTTCAGATGCACCAATTACGCGAACACGGTTAAGGTTGCGGAATGAGAGGAATGTATTTACATCATCATCAGCAATAACAAGAGTTACACGGCCGTTGAGATCCAATGCCTTCAAAGCCTGTGCAGCTTCCTTAGTAGATGGCTTTTCGAAATTGAAAGCGTCTACTACTACGAGCTCACCGTCTGCAAGCTTAGCAGAGAGAGCGGAACGCATTGCAAGCTTTACTACCTTTGAAGGTACCTTGAATGCGTAAGAGCGAGGATGAGGACCGAATACGGTACCGCCGCCTGCCCACTGTGGAGCACGGATTGTACCCTGACGAGCACGACCTGTACCCTTCTGGCGCCAAGGCTTCTTGCCGCCACCACGAACCTGACTACGAGTCAAGGTATCATGGGTACCTGCACGCCTAGCAGCGCGCTGAGCACGAACTACTTCGTGCATTGCATGCACGTTTGGTTCGATGCCAAAAACCTGTGCGGAGAGCTCGGTATCGCTTACCTTAGCACCGCTTGGGTTCTTAACTTCAATAGTTGCCATAATCTATAAACTCCTTCGTAAACGTATTAAGCCATACGAATACGAACCACGCCGTTTTTGCCGCCAGGAACAGAGCCCTTGAGCATAATGAGGTTCATATCTTCGTCGATGCGAATAACTTCAAGGTTCTTAGTAGTTACGGTGTCGCAACCCATGTGACCAGGGAGGCGCAAGCCTTTGAATACACGGGAAGGATAAGCGCACTGACCAACAGAACCTGGAGCACGATGGAAGTGAGCACCGTGTCCACCAGGACCGCCGCCAAAGTTGTAACGACGCATAACGCCAGCGAAGCCCTTACCCTTAGAAGTACCGGTAACGTCTACCTTCTTTACGTCAGCAAACATTGCTACGGTTACTTCCTCACCTACAGTGTGCTCTGCGCCGGATTCAACGCGAACCTCACGGAGATGACGAACAGGCTCTACACCAAGCTTAGCGAAGTGACCAGCCATTGGCTTGTTAACCTTGTGCTCTTTGATGGTGCCGAAGCCCAACTGTACTGCTTCGTAACCGTCAGTTTCAGCAGTCTTAATCTGGCATACCTTGTTAGGAGCAGCCTGAATAACAGTTACAGGAATAACCTTGCCGTCTTCATCGAAGATCTGGGTCATACCGATTTTAGTACCATAGATAGTATTAATCATCTTTTACGACCCCCTTAGAGCTTAATCTCGATGTCAACACCAGCAGGAAGATCAAGACGCATCAAAGAATCAACAGTAGAAGGAGTTGGATCAAGGATGTCGATCAAACGCTTGTGTGTACGCATTTCAAACTGTTCACGAGAATCCTTATTCACATGTGGACCCTTTACAACGGTGTATACGCTGCGCTCGGTTGGCAATGGAATAGGACCAGAAACCTTTGCACCCGTCTTCTGTGCGGTATCTACGATGAGCTTGGTGGACTGATCCACAATCTCATGATCGTAGCCCTTTAAGCGGATGCGGATATTTTCTTTAGCCACTTAATTTACCTCCAATATGGGGTGGTTGCGTGAAGCCCTGAGGGCTTACGCATTGCCACCAGCCTTACTTACAATTTCTTCAGAAACACTCTTAGGTACTGGCTCATAAGAGTCGAACTGCATGGTGTACATTGCACGACCCTGAGTACCGGAGCGAAGATCGGTTGCATAACCAAACATCTGGCCCAAAGGAACCTTTGCGTTAACAACAACAGAGTTGCTGCGCTGTTCCTGACCGAAGATGATGCCGCGGCGAGATGGGATGTCACCCATTACGAAGCCAACATACTCTTCTGGGGTTTCAATCTCAACAGACATAACAGGCTCGAGGATAACAGGATCGGACTTCTTGAGAGCGTCCTTAATTGCCATAGAACCTGCAACCTTAAATGCTGCTTCAGAAGAGTCAACATCATGGTAAGAACCGTCGATGAGCTCAACACGAACATCCTCAACAGGATATCCAGCCAAAACGCCGGAGTTGAGAGCTTCCTGAATACCCTTGTCGATGGAAGGAATGTATTCCTTAGGAATAACACCGCCAACAATCTTGTTCTCGAAGGAGTAACCCTTGCCAGCTTCCTGTGGGTACATGTTGATAACTGCATGGCCGTACTGACCGCGACCACCAGACTGACGAACGAACTTGCCTTCAGCATTCATTACCTCATGGCCAGGACGTTCACGATAAGCAACCTGTGGCTTACCTACGTTAGCTTCAACCTTAAATTCGCGAAGCAAACGGTCAACAATAATCTCCAAGTGAAGCTCGCCCATACCAGCAATAATGGTCTGACCAGTTTCATGGTTGGTAGATACGCGGAAGGTAGGGTCTTCTTCAGCAAGCTTCTGAAGAGCCAAAGACATCTTGTCCTGCTCAGCCTTGGTCTTAGGCTCAACAGCAATGTCGATAACTGGCTCAGCAAACTCCATGGATTCGAGAATGATAGGAGCGTTCTCGTCACAGAGTGTGTCACCAGTAGAGGTGTCCTTCAAACCAACAACAGCTACGATGTCGCCTGCTGCGCAGGAATCGATGTCGATACGAGTGTTGGAGTGCATCTGGAGCAAACGACCAATACGTTCTTTCTTGTCCTTAGAAGCATTGAGTACGTAAGAACCAGAGTCAAGCTGACC
>JBJEKV010000072.1:0-4295 GCA_051878815.1 Anaerotardibacter sp.
ATTGTTCTTTCACCTTACTTTGAGCAAGTCGAATAAGTGCTAAGACATCTTGAGCAGTAGCACCGTTTTTGTTAACGATAAAATTAGCATGCTTCTGAGATATTTCAGCACCACCCTGCTGAAAACCCTTTAATCCCACATTTTCTATAAGGGATCCTGCCGAATATCCTTCGGGATTACGGAACACGCTTCCACACGAAGGATAGTTAAGAGGCTGCGAAGCACGGCGCGCTTCCAAAAGACTTTTCATCCTGTCGTTGACCGCGCTAGAAAGAGACGGCTTTAATTTAAGCTCGCACTCTACAATTATTTCATCCGAAGAAAACGAAGTTTGGCGCTTGTCCCACACGATATCTCGTGCTAGGTAGCGTTTTAACCCTTTCGAAGGAGACAAGGTTACTACCGAGACAACGCGGCTACCAATCCAATCGTCTTTGGTGCCCGCATTCATAAATAGTGCGCCACCTACGGTTCCTGGCGTTCCTACCGCAAATTCCATGCCGGAATAGCCGCGATGAAATACCTCTTGAACCAAACGAGAAAGAATAGTGCCCGCACCTACCGTTACGTGACCCTTTTCTTCGTCAAATTTCCAATTTCTAAATTCTCCTGAAAGAGAAATAACTACGCCGGGATAACCTTCGTCGCTAACCAAAAGATTAGAGCCTTTTCCTACTGCCACCCAATCTAATCCTTCTTCCTTACATATGGAAAGGATTTTATTAAGAGCTGCAATAGTGAACACTTCGGCATATGCCAATACCGGACCACCAATGCGATAGGTAGTGTGTTTTGACATAGGCTCATTAAGGCGCACATCTCCCTTGAACTCCTCGTCAAATGCAAGAAGCTCTAAATCTGAAGCATGACGAGCTGCCATTATTGAGCCTCAGTTCCCTGCTCTTTTAAGCTATTCAACAACTCAGGACCGATAGTAGTAATGTCACCTGCACCGAGGGTGAGAATCAAGTCACCTGGTTTAGCCTGGGACATCAAATAAGGAACTACCTCAAGACGCTTTCCTACATAGTGAGTATTCTCTGGATGCTCAGGATTATCCAAAACCGTCTGCATAAACGTCGCGCCTGAAACACCAGGAACCGGTGTTTCGCCTGCAGAATACACATTCATGAAAGTAATCTGGTCAGCCTTGTCGAAGGCATGAGCAAACTCATCCTTCAAGTATTCCGTGAAAAGCTTCACGCGGGAATAGCGATGAGGCTGGAATACGGCATGAACCCTTTCGAAAGACAATGCTTTTGCAGCAGCAATCGTTGCTGCAATTTCGGTTGGGTGATGAGCGTAATCGTCAACAATAGTGATTCCATTTACCTCTCCCACCAAGTCAAAGCGCCTGCGCACTCCACCAAACTGGGAAAGAGCTTCAGCTGCGCGCTCCATCTCAATTCCTTCTGACCAAAGAAGAGTAAGAACACCTGCTGCATTAAGCGCATTATGCCTTCCTGGATTCTGCTTCAAGCCGCATGCAAGCTTTTGGCCGTTTGGCAATACAACGGTGAAGGTTGTTGAAACACCCTTAGGCTCGTAGTCAAAAACTCCGGTATCGAAGCCTTCGCCAAAACCGTAGGTATAGACGGCACGACCCGTCTTTTTCGCAAGATCAACCAAAGGCTTGTCTTCGCCGCATACAACGCATGCACCATTTTCAGGAACAGAAGACATAAAGTCATAGAAAAGCGAATAAATCTCATTGAGATCATCATAATGATCGAGATGGTCTGCCTCAATGTTAGTTACCAAAACAGAAGCAGGGCTCAAATAGGTAAACGACTTATCTGATTCGTCTGCTTCAACCACATAATATTCGCCAACGCCGCTGTGCGCGTTAGAACCATAAGCGCGAACAATGCCACCAATAAGGAAGGTTGGGTCAAGACCAAGCGCATCAAGCGTTGAAGCTACCATAGAAGAAGTGGTTGTTTTTCCATGGGTGCCTGCAACTGCTAAAGTCTTTTTGCCTTCACCAAGAGCAGCAAGCATCTGAGCGCGATGGTAAATTTCGATATTTGCTTCCTTAGCAGCAATCAATTCTGGATTAGTGTCAAGAATTGCGGTTGAAACAACCACGATATCAGGGTTTACCGCAGGAATATTCTCTGCCTTCTGACCAATAAACACTTCAATACCCGCATTGCGAAGCTGTTCGGTATAACGACTTTCCTTCAAGTCTGAGCCCGATACAACCATTCCTTGATTCTTGGCAACCAGAGCAATACCGCTCATTCCTACGCCGCCAATGCCGATAAAATGAATTTTCTTCATGTGCTTATTCACCAAAATGCCTTTCTAATCCGACCTACCATTGTAGCTAATTGCTACTTGGAAGCGGAATTAATCACAACATCTGCCAATTTGGCAGCAGCATTTTCCGTTTCAAACGAAGCAGCTGCTTTCTTCATAGCCTCTTTTGCTGCTTCGTCGTTAATTAAATTGAGAACCATTTCCTTGAACTCGTCGGTTTCAACCTTGTCATCCGCCATCATGAGCGCTGCCCCACGCTCAACATAGGAACGAGCGTTAGTGGTCTGATGATCAGCCGTTGCATACGGAAATGGAACAAGAATTGCTGGGATACAGCGTGCAGAAATCTCAGCTAACGAGGTAGCGCCTGCACGAGAAACTACCAAATCACAGGCTGCCATAGTCTCACCCATACGATTCTGATAGCCCATTACCTGATAGCGTTTTCTCTCTTCGTCAGTCAAAGAAAGCTGACCCTCTACAGTTTCAAGTTCTTTTGGTCCCGTGATGTGAACGATGTACAAGTCTTCAATGGCCAAAAGCTCATTTTTCATTGAGGCAATTGCCGTATTCAAGTGACGAGCGCCCAAGCTTCCTCCAAATACCAAAAGCATTTTGGCATCAAGAGGAATGTCAAGCATTTCCCTGCCCTGCTCACGTGTTGAAACAAAAACAGATGAGCGAACTGGATTGCCCGTTACCACCAATTTATTCTTCTCAGAAATAGCAGAACCCGCATCTTCATACGTAAGAGCAACCTTAACCGCTGTCTTCGAAAGATACTTGTTCGCAATGCCCATAACAGAATTTTGCTCATGAACGACCAAAGGAACTGAAAGTTTCTTTGCCGCACGGCCAATTGGCAAGCAAACATAACCGCCAAAGGCAACCACGACATCAGGCTTAAGCTCTTTAAACCATGCTACCGCCTTTTTAGTGCTTTTCTGAATAATACCCAGTGCTTTAGGAAGCGTTGCTGGCTTCGATCTATCGAATCCCATAGCCTCGAATGGCTGAAAAGGGATATCCGTTTGAGCAACAAGACGAGCTTCAACTCCTTTTGGAGTGCCCGCATAAAATACTTCATGACCCTGTTCTTTGAGAACCTCTGCTAACGCAAGCGCAGGATTAATGTGGCCAGCAGTGCCGCCACCGGACAAAACAATACGCATGAAATACCTCTATCTATATCTTGAATTTCTTCGCGGTGAATAGTCTAAATCATTTGACAGGTCATTTCTTCTAGGAGATTGAGGATATCTGTTTCCCTGAGAAGTTCTTCGTGGCGGGTTAGCAAGATTTACCGTGCCTCGTGTTCCCTGTGAAGGTCCTCGTCTTCCATGCGAAGGAGACGAAACCCTTCGTCCTCTTCCATCAAATTCACCATGCGCAGGAAAGCTCTCATACCCTCCTTCAAATCTGAGGGAGTCCGAAGATACGACCTGAAGATTACTCTCTCTTCGCTCTTTTGCGCCACGAGTTGGATCGGAGCAGATTGAAATCATCAGCAAGAATCCAAGGGTAGTCATCGAAGAAATCATGGAAGAACCACCCGCAGAAAGGAATGGCAGTGGCTTACCCGTTGTTGGACCTGCACCAATTACTGACGCAACATTAAGCCATGCCTGAGCAAGCATCATAGCGGTGAGACTTCCCGCAATAATCATATGGTAGTCATCACGCGCAAGACCAGCAATTCTAAAACCACCGTACCCAATAAGAGCAAACGCAAGTAAAACCATTGTGGCACCAATGAATCCCATTTCTTCGCCAACAATAGCAAAAATGAAGTCAGATTGAGAAAACGTAAGGAACGATTCGTACGAAGCTCCAATACCCTTTCCAAGCAAACCACCCGCGGCAAGTGCTTTAAGCGAGCGAATTAACTGATAACTTTCGTCATCAGCACTCTCCCATGGATCAACCATACTCAAACGGTCCATACGATACGGCTGGCTCGCAATTGCGAAAACACCGAAAAGCGAAACAAGAGCTAAGACAATAAGAATAGTTTTAATACGCGCTCCACCAAG
>JBJEKV010000073.1:0-4281 GCA_051878815.1 Anaerotardibacter sp.
AATCAATATATCTAAAACTTTTCGTTATAGGTTTTCACGGGCAAATCCGCTGCACGCTCGCACCCACAGCCAAGCCTTGCCAAAACCCTGGGATCTTATCTCTTCGCTCCGTCTCTGCCTTTCTCAATCCAAAAAACATATTCCCTGGTCAAATTACGAGTTTTGCCCATGCGTCTCTTACTTTCCTGTTTGTTTGGGCTTCTTTTTCGTTCGCAAATTTCCTTCTCGAAACGCGCTCTTAATTGCCATTTTTCTTGGCAGCCAGCGCCTCTTTTTGCAAACTACTATCTTTTTTTCCTATGTAAAAGCGTATTGTCTGACGTTCTCTTCCGTGTAATATATTCGTCAGTTCCTATTAATTTTCCTTTTTCTATAGGAATAATAATATAAATAAAGGGAAGCAGGACAATGTCTATCATTCAAACAGAAGAGCAACGCATACTCCTTAACCTTGTGCGTGAAGTAGCTGAAAATGAGATTAAACCATACGTTGCCGAGGCAGACCGAAACGGTTTTTGCCCCGAAGAGCTCTATAAGTGGGGTTTTGACCTAGGACTTCATCTTGTCGAGATTCCTAAGGAATATGGCGGAACAGGACTCAACTACCAAACCACCGCTATGATTTTCGAAGAACTGGCACGCGTTGACGCCGGTTACGCCATCACCTTCGTAACCACCTTTGTTGCTCTTCGCAATGTGATCCTTGCCGGAACTAAAGAGCAGGCATTGCGTTTTTCGGAGATTATTAATCAGCGTAAGTTTGCTGCTTTCGCTCTTACCGAGGCAAATGCAGGCTCAGACATTGCCAGCATGCATACCACCGCGGTAAAACAGGATGGTGGCTACGTACTCAACGGATCCAAAACCTTTATCACGAACGGATCGCTTGCTTCAATCTACATTGTGTTTGCGAAAACCGAACCTGAGGCAGGCGCAAAAGGCATCACCGCCTTTATTGTTGAAGCAGACCGCGAAGGCATTGCTCCTGGCGCTAAAGAAGACAAGATGGGCCTTCGCCTTTCAAATACCACCGAAGTACTCCTTGATAACGTCTGGGTACCAGAAGAAAACGTGCTCGGAAAAGTCAACAAAGGAATGGGCATTGCGCTTAACGCCCTGAATCTCTCTCGTGCGTTTGTATGCACGATGGGAGTTGGCATTATGCAGCGAGCTCTCGATGAAGCCGTTGCCTACGCAAAGGAACGCAAGCAATTCGGCCAGCCTATTATCCATCATCAGTTCGTACAGGGACTTCTGGCCGACATGGCCATCAAAACAGAAGTTTCCCGTTGCCTTGTTCACAACACCATGAAACTCATTGATGAGGGAAGCCTCATTCGCAAAGAAGGCGCAATTTGCAAAGCCTTTGTTGGTGATGCCATGCAGGAAGTAGTTTCCAATGCTGTTCAGGTGCTGGGAGGAAATGGTTATAGCCGCGAATATCCCGTTGAAAAACTAATGCGTGACGCAAAAGTGTTCCAGATATTTGAGGGCACCAATCAAATTCAACGCATGACTATCGCGCGAGAGCTAGAAGCAGAATAGAGGCATCATGAATATTGCGGTTTGCATCAAACAAGTTCCCGACACCACTGAAATCAAGATTGATCCGGTAAAAAACACGCTTATTCGCAAAGGCGTTCCGAGCATCATGAACCCTTTCGACAAGCATGCCTTAGAGCTTGCGCTCCACTTGAAGGACATCTATGGCGCAAAAGTCACCGCTCTTTCCATGGGTCCTCAGCAAGCAAAAGCCGTTATTCGCGAAGCACTCTCCATGGGCGCTGACGAAGGATACCTTATTACCGACCGCAAATTTGGCGGATCAGACACGTATGCAACAAGCCATATCCTTTCGGCAGCAATTAAGCACTTGGGGGGTTTCGATATCATTTTGGGGGGAAAGCAGGCAATTGATGGAGATACGGGGCAAACAGCTTCATCAATTGCCGAACACCTCAGCTACCCACGCGTCAGCCAAATTGCCTCGTTGACGCTTTTAGATGATGAAGAGTCTGTCGAAATTAAACGTCTTTCTGACGACGGCATTGAGATTCTCGTCTCTTCCCTTCCGCTGGTTTGCACCGTTGTGAAGGAGGCGAACAAGCCGCGCTATCCTTCCATCCAGAGCACGCTTGATTCTCTTGAAGCAGACATCCCCGAACTTACCCTTGAGGTGCTTGAAGCGGAGATTGACCCTGCAAAAATCGGATTGAAGGGTTCTCCTACTCGCGTAAAAGCATCCTTTGTTCCTGAAAGAACTGCCGAAGGAGTCCACATTGAAGGCTCCCCTAAACAGCAAGCTCAGGAACTTCACACGCTACTCAAAGATGCCAAGTTGGTTGATTAGAAAGGACCATCTCATGTCTTCTGGCGAAACCGTCATGCTTAACAATTCCTTAGAAACTCCTGGTAACGAAGTATGGGTCTACCTTGAGTGCATAGAGGGAAAACCAAAGAAAGTTGGCATCGAGCTTTTGGGCCAGGCAACCATCCTTGCCAAGCTTTTAAAAGGTACCGTTTGTGCCGTTGTTATTGAGAAAGACCCACTTTGCGCTATTCGCACGGCAGAGCGCTACGGAGCTAAAAAGATTTATGTGGTAAATGGCGAAGAATACCAGTACTACACCGCAGATACGCATGGTGATGTTCTCGTTCAGCTATGTAAAACCTACCAACCAAACACCATCCTCATTGGTGCAACCGCAAACGGCCGCGACCTTGCTTCAAAGGTTGCCGTAAGCCTGAACACGGGCTTGACCGCAGACTGCACCAGCTTATCAGTTGATACTGAGACTCAAAATGTGGTGTGGGAGCGCCCTGCATTTGGCGGAAACCTCTACGCACAAATTCTCTGCGCCAATACGCGCCCTCAAATGGGCACGGTTCGCCCGGGAGTTATGCCCCTTCCTGACGAGGATCCTACCAACAAAGCGCAGGTGATTTTCGAAGCACTTAAACCCGCTCACAACCGCATCACCGTTAAAGAATTCATTGCGAAAACCCAAGAAGACGGTGTTTCTTTGGCTGATGCTGATGTAATTGTTTCGGGTGGTAGAGGCATGAAATCGGCCGAAAACTTCAAGATTCTTGAAGACTTAGCTCACGTTCTCCATGGCACGGTTGGCTGTTCTCGTTCAGTAGTTGACCAAGGCTGGATGCCTCAAAGCATGCAGGTAGGACAAACGGGCACCACCGTTTCGCCACGCTTATATTTTGCGTGCGCTATTTCAGGCGCCGTTCAGCATATTGCCGGAATGAATAATTCCGATGCCATCATTGCTATCAATTCGGATCCAAACGCACCAATTTTCGAGATTGCCGACTACTGCATCGTAGGCGACGTCATGGAAGTTGTACCCGCGTTGATCTCTGAGTTAAAAGCCTCCTAGAGAGTGCCTACTTTCTTCTCTTTTGAAAGGCTCCTTTCCGCACGAGGAGCCTTTCGTTTTCCTTAAGCTCTTTAATTCTTCAGCGAAAACTCGCACAAGATTTCTTTTCTCAAATTCTTCCTTAAATTCCTTTTAAGTTTCCCCTGAAATCCCTTTTCAAACATAAGCCCTTTTCAGCGTGGTACTATTTCATTCATGAATACTGAGCTGGAATCATATTTGAACTCTCTTGCGCGAAATGAATGCTTTCGTGTTGAGAAGGTATTGAAGCAGTCCCCTGCCGAAACAACCGAGGTGGTCTCATTTCAGGGTGCAAACGGCTCAACAATTGGTCCTTTTATTCGGAAGAAAATCAACGCCACGAGCTCGCTCGGTCAGGCCTATCAGAGAATCTGGCAAGCGCAGCAAGATGGCGTGCGTTTTCGTTACCTTCCTCGCGTTTGTGATTATTTCGAAACGGAAGACTCCCGCATTGTCATCATGGAGCATCTTTCGGGTAAAACTTTAGAAGAATTCATTACCACCTCTACCCTTTCAACAAAGGAAATTCTCTCTTTGTTTTCCTCGATTTGTGATGCGGTAGATGAACTTCACGAACGCTTTGATCCACCCATCATCCATAGAGACCTTAAGCCAAGCAACATCATGATTTCAGGTGAGACGGTAACGCTCATTGATTTTGGCATTGCGCGCTCGTTTCAAGATGAGGCGGAAACCGACACACAGCATTTTGGTACGCGCTGCTATGCGCCTCCTGAGCAGTTTGGTTTCAGCCAGACCGACATTCGCTCCGACGAGTACACGCTTGCGCTTCTTCTGTACTTCTGTTTTACGAAGAAAGATCCTTCAAACAAGGACGGTGAACAGGGATTTTATGATTTTTTTTTTG
>JBJEKV010000074.1:0-4262 GCA_051878815.1 Anaerotardibacter sp.
TCAGGACGAACAGCAGGGTGTTGCTTAAGTAGTTTCTGTTGGCGAAAAATCATAAGGGCTCAGCCATGCTTGGTCTGAGCCCAAAGTGTAGGGCTGGAAGTTTTTCCAGCCCTTTTTGTTGCTTGATTGAGTTTGTTGTTTAGCGCAAGTAGCTGCGATTCTCGTCTATCTGCCGAAGGGAATTAATTTCTTCGCCTGCTTACTTCAAAAGTTGGTTTTTAACTTAACGCAAGAAGTTGAGCATCTTTTACTTTCCGCAAGAAGCAACGAAGAAGATGATAAAGAGGAGAATAACTACAACGATTCCACCAAGAATGAGTGGTCTCCAGTTGTGTCCTTTTCCTGAGAATGAGAGTTGATTTGAACCAACACGATTTTGCGTAATGAGTGGAATGGTTACCGTGGTGTGACCCTGGGATGGCTTCATGATGTCATTTTGACCATGAATTTTTACCGGCCTGCTTCCGCCCGTGCGTGGTTTAACACCTTCAGGGCGTTTATTGTAGTTGCGGGGAATCTCTGCCCACGAATCATCAGGATTTGATTGTGCCGGTACTGCCTCTGGCTCTGGCATATCAGCTAGTTGTTCCACCTGTTCAGGAGCTGTCGGCACATCTTCGAATTCGTCTTGAATATCAGAAGTCACTTCCAAATGCTCAGGCAGAATGCTTGAGCGCAAAGAAGCTAATCTACTTGGTTGTTGTGAAGAGGCTTGCCCATGGCGAGCTTGTCTTTTTTCTAAGCGTTCGCGAGCAGCAAGGCGTTGTTCATCAGTAAGTCCGTTTGCCATTACTATCCTCTCTGTGTGAGACTAATAGTATCACGTTTGAGCAGGTAGACCCTCACTTTTCGCTAAAGGTTAACAAAGAGAGGTATTAAACGGAGAGGATTGGAATCATTAAACGGAAAGAATAGGAAGCGCAATGTCGTGTTCTTCCACAGGGACCGCATCGCACTGCTGTTCTTTGAATGCAACGCCGATTACGGTCGTTTGAGAAAGCTGCGTTAAGTAGCGGTCGTAATTGCCTCCGCCATAGCCCAGACGGTTGTTATGTGCATCAAATGCTACTAACGGACAAACGAGCAGAGACAATTCGCTTGCTTCTACGTATGGATAGGCTGCAATTGCTTCGTCAGCATGATGATACGAGCGAAGAGGGCGGAGCAAAAACTCGACCGTATTGGCACAGTAGTCAGCAGCGGAAACTTCGCGCATTTCCATAGTTTGGGTTGCTGCGCCTTCGGTGCCCCACGCGTCTTTAATCATGCACGGAAATGCAACGCGCGCACCTTGTTCGTAGGCCTGGCGAATAAAGGAATCGAGCTGTACCTCTTCAGGAAATGCAGAATAGACTCCCACGAGAGGAGCAGGAACGCCAGTGCCGTCCGCCTTTTGAGGAGCAGGAATGCTAGCGCCGTCCGTTTTTTGAGGAGATGGGATGTCCAAACCTTCCGGCCGAAGGGCAGGAATAGCAGATTCTTCTGGCTTGAGCGCGGAATCCTTCGTAAGCTCCGCAAGCATTTCTCCCAATTTCTGGCAGATTTGCTCACTTTTTTCCTGGCGAAGAGCAGGATCCATCGCAGCTCTCCGCGCAATTACCTGCTTGCGTAATTCCTTGCGGTTTATTTCGCCAGAAGAAACATCCATGTTTATCCAATTCCTAAGATTTGCATTGCCAAACAAATTATCGACAATATGCCTACGACCACGATAGAAATATAGAGCGCTATGCGGGCAAATTTTGAAACCGTATAGTTGCCCATGATGTGTTTATCGGTGCAAATCATAGCCATAAACACGAGAAGAATTGGCAAAATAACACCGTTTACGAACTGGGACATCAGCATGATTCCCAGCAGGTTCAAATCAGGAATCAAAATTACTGCAGCGGAAAGAAATACGATAAAGGTAATGATGCTCTTAAAGATAGGAGCTTCTTTCCACTTGAAATTAACGCCCGCCTCAAAACCGAATGCTTCGCAAATAACAAAAGCCGTGGTAAGCGGAAGTACGCAGGCAGCAAGCAAACTTGCGGCAACCAAGCCAGCCGCAAAGAGGATTTCGGCATATTCACCCGCGAATGGAGCAAGTGCGGAAGCAGCATCGGCAGCGCTTTCAATCTGAATTCCTGCCGGATAGAGCACAGCACCCGTGGTAACAATGATGAACCATGCAACTACGCAGGCAACAATGGAACCGGTCACTGCGTCAATCTTTTGATAGACAAGATCGCGAACATGGACGCCTTTTTCTACTACGCCACTTTGCGCGTAGAACATCATCCAAGGAGCAATCGTGGTGCCAACCATAGCTACGGCTAAGGACAGGAAGTTAACATCAGCCACTGCGTTTGGCGTTACGGTGTGGATAAGTGCCATGTTCCAGTCAGGCTGGGCCAAAAATGCTGCAATGACATAGGTAACAAATACGCACGAAATTGCCAAAAAGACGTTTTGGACGCGCTTGTAGTTACCTCCAACAATGAGCGCCCAAACAGCAATAGCGGCAACCGTAACGGAAAACCAGCGGGGTACACCAAACATTTCCATGCCAGAAGCAACGCCCGCGAATTCGGAAAAGCTTGTAGCGGTGTTACCAATAAGAAGCGCCAACATTGCCAGCGCGGTTAAACGAATGCCGAATCGTTCTCGAATAAGGGCTGCAAATCCCTTACCCGTTACGACACCCATGCGGGTTGCGGTGCTCTGAACAATAACCAGCAAGATGCACATTACGGGAATGAGCCAGAGCGTCATAAAGCCATAATTTGCACCAGCGGTTGAGTAGGTTGAAATGCCGCCCGCGTCATTACCTGCCATTGCAGCAATGATTCCTGGACCCATAGCAGCTAAAACAAGAAAAGCTTTGTTCTTGGATTTTTCAGTTGTTTCTTCGGTGATTTTTTCTTTAGCCATGCTCAATCACCTACTTACATTGCGTTTCCAAACACTTGGAGGATGATAACGGTGTAAGGAATAAGGAACACCGCGAAAATGCCGCACGCAATAAGAATCTGCTTCCAGGCAATCTTTTCGCTCTGCTCTTCTGCATCGTCTTCCATAACTTCCATAGCGTCGTCAACGGTAACGATGCCAAGCATCAAACCTGCTTCATCAACAACCGGCATAGCTAACAAGTCGTATTTCGAAATGTCGGAGGCCACTTCTTCTTCCGGCGTGTCAGGCAAAACAGTAACAATTTCATCGAACATGATGTCCTTGAGCACGGTTTCCTGCTTGTAGAGAACCAGGGTGCGCAATGACAGAACGCCAATCAGCTTGTCGTACTGATCAAGCACATACACATAGCTGACGGTTGGGTGATCTTCGTCAAGATCACGAAGTACTTCGATAGTCTCCTCAATAGTGGAGTCATAGCGCATGGCAACATACTGGGTAGTCATACGGCCACCCGCGGTGTCATCCTTGTAGCCTAAGAGCTTCCTAATTCCCTCAGCGTCTTCAACACCCATCAAGCGAAGAAGAGTCTCTGCCTTTTCGTAAGGAAGATCGCCCACGATGTCAGCTGCGTCGTCAGGATCCATGTCGCGCAACAAGCGGGAAGCGCGCTGTGGGTCCAAGCCTTCAATGATGTCAGCCTGGAGTTCTTCGTCTTCCAACTCGGAAATTGCTTCGCCTGCACGAGCGTCGTCCAAATGCTTGAAAACATTGGCGCGCTGTTTAGGGTCAAGCTGCTCCAAAATGTCTGCAACGTCTGCAGGATGGAGCTCTTCCAAGCGCGTATGGGTAACAGAAAGCTGCACTTCGGAAAGGTCGCGATCCAGCAAGTCCATGTAATTCCACGCAATGATGCGCTCTTCGAAAGGCTTGCGAAGAAGATTCGAAACCTTAAGTGCAATCTTTTCCAAAGAAGGATGGAGGGTGCGCAAAAGACCGCGGAGGCCAACCTCTGCACCAAGAAGGCGCAGCTGGGAACCAGAACTGGAAAGTTTGAGGTCGTTTACACGAACAACTTTCATGCCTTGGGTGTCAACAATTTGCTTATCAAGAAGGTCTCGAGCAAGGAGCACTTCTTCTGGCTGAAGATAACTAAAGCGAATAGCCGTGCGATCAACCTTAAGAGTGATTCCCTCTTCGCTAAAATCCTCAACGTATTTACGCCAAGAAATCATGAAAGGAGTTTGGCCCGGGCCTTTAAAGGCGAGACTTGTGATGCGAGGAAAAACCTCGCCGGTTGAAATTGCTAAGTCAGAAATGGTGCCAAGCTTTTCTCCGTTGGCGTCAATAACTGGCTCACCAAT
>JBJEKV010000075.1:0-4252 GCA_051878815.1 Anaerotardibacter sp.
CTGAAAGCTTTGAGGGTGTTGACATTGCCTTGTTTAGCGCAGGCGCAAGCATTTCCAAGAAATTCCGTCAGGCTGTTGTTGACGCTGGCGCAGTAATGATTGACAACTCTTCTGCATTCCGTATGGAAGACGATGTGCCTTTGGTTGTTCCTGAGGTAAACCCTCAAGACATTGAATGGCACAATGGCGTTATTGCAAATCCAAACTGCTCTACTATCCAGATGGTTGTTGCATTGAAGCCACTTCACGATATTGCAAAGATTAAGCGCGTAGTTGTTTCTACGTATCAGGCAGCTTCTGGTGCAGGCGCAAAGGCTATGGAAGAGCTCTACAGCCAGACTCAGCAGTTCTTGAATGGCGAAGAGCTGACCATTGACGCATTTGCTCATCAGATTGCGTTTAACTGCATTCCTCACATTGACGTATTCATGGACGATGATTCCACTAAAGAAGAGTGGAAGATGGTTGTTGAGACAAATAAGATCATGGGTGATGAAAACATCCAGGTAAGCGCAACTTGTGTTCGCGTTGGTGTTCTTCGTTGTCATGGTGAATCTATTAATGTTGAATTCGAAAACGCTATTACTCCAGAACAGGCTCGTGCAGCTCTCGAGCAGGCTCCTGGCGTAACGGTAATGGATGATCCTGAGAACAAGGTTTATCCAATGCCTGGTCTTCTTGCTGGTACCGACGGTGCTTTCGTTGGTCGTATTCGCAAGGATGCTTCTGTTGAAAATGGTATTGCATTCTGGAATGTTGCAGACCAGATTCGCAAGGGTGCTGCTTTGAATGCTGTTCAGATTGCTGAGTTGCTTATCAAGAAGTAAGCAGTTTACGCATACGAATAACGAGTAATTTCAAAAGCCGAAGTAGCATGCTTCGGCTTTTTTGCTTTCGAAAGAGTTTTAAGGAGTGAGCGCGCAATGAGCGAGACATCAAAAGAGTGCACTATTGGTTTAGCGCAGTGCTGTCATCCACAAAATGAAACGGTCCTTGAAATGGTTGAGCGCTGGATTGTTCGTGCGAAAAACCAGGGAGTTCAGCTGCTTGTTTTTCCCGAATCGCTCATGACTCGCTATGAGATTGAAATTGGAGCTTTTAGAGCAGCAGCTCAGAGCTTAGACGGCCCCTATGCCTCTTCGATAAATGAAATGGCTGCTCGCTATGGAATGTGGATTGTTTACACCGTAAACGAAGAGAGCAGCGAAGGAAAACCGTTCAATACAGTGGTGTTGGTAGATGACTCGGGATGTGTAAAAAGCGTTTATAGAAAAGTTCATCTCTTTGATACTGACTTTACGAAAGAGTCGGATCGCATGATGCAAGGTTGTGAATTGTCTGCTCCTGTTGATACTCCTTTTGGCAAAATTGGTCTTTCAATTTGCTATGACTTACGTTTTCCTGAGGTGGCTCGTACGTTAGCACTCCAGGGTTGCCAAATCTTAATTAATCCTGCTGCGTGGGTTGATGGAAGGCTGAAGGCAGACCAGTGGAAAACACTTTTGCAGGCTCGTGCTATTGAAAACGAAATCTTTGTCTGCGGCGTGAGTAGAGTTGATGAAGGTTATATTGGCCAAAGTTGCATTGTAGGCCCTGATGGGGTAGTGCATGCAGCAGGAGGAGTTACCGAAGAGCTTGTTGTGGCAACTATTTCTTGTGACGATATTGATCGGGTACGCAGGGTAATGCCATGCCTTGACCATCGTATGCCTGAGGTGTATTCGCTGTAAGAAGACGTGTGAGAAACTGAAAACTGAAGAACGGCAATTAAAACTCTGTCGCGGACGGCGGCAGAGTTTTAATTTAGAGCAAGCTGTTGGTAGAGTCCTTTATCCACAAAGCCAAGCTTTCGATAGTAAGGTCGCGTGCCAATAGCACTGATTACGTTCAGATACTCATATCCCTGTTCTGAGGCTATTTCGCACGCTTTCTTAACAAGAGACTTTCCTAATCCAAGATGCTGTGCGCCCGTACTATTCTTTCCAATACCAGCTACGCTGCCATACACATGGATTTCGCGAATCATTGCCTCTTTTGGATTGATAGGGAAGAAGAAGCCTTCCTCATTCGCTTGTGCGTTGAGGGTTTGGATTTCTTCCTGATTAGGTAGAGACAAGCGAAGGAAGCCTGCAATAGTATTGTTTGATGTGATCCATTGAAGGAAGTATTCCTGGGTTCCTTGAGTTTGGTAAGAAACGATATCAAGCACTAAGTCATCAGGAGTAATTTGTGAGGCATTGAGCTCTCTGAAACGAATTTCCTGAATAGGTTTTTGATCTCTGAGGCTTTTGGCAAGCGCCTTTTCCTCAACGTTTTGACGAAGATTAATCTTCTTGTTACCTGCTTTAATGTCGTGCGCTGAGAAGTCACGAATCATGCGCGATACGCGCGTAAAGGCAGGGGTTGCACAGGTGTCCTCAACCAGAATATCAACCAAGGTTTCATGGTCGTATGGTTGCCAGGTGCCGTTGTCGAAATTTTCGCAAAGCTTAGTTCCGTACACGAGCGCGCAAGGGTAAAGCTTGATTTCGTCAGGTTGAAACGGCTCCTCGCTCACAAAACGCTGGTAATCGTGTATGTCTTTTTCAGGGGTTGAACCAAGAAGGTTAACCATAAAATGTGCGTGGATTTTAAAGCCATAGATACGCGTAAGTTTGAACGCACGCGCTACTGCCTCAGGCGAGATGCTTCGCTTGTTAGCTTTTTGAATTGCTGGATCAAGCGTCTGAACGCCCATTTGAATCTTGGTGCACCCAAGCGTGCGAATAAGATTGAGAGATTGAGGGGTAATAGTGTCAGGTCTTGTCTCAACCACTAATCCAACCACACGATGGTTGGCAGATTCATTAAGAGCGTGCTGCTCCTTTACTTCATCAAGTGTTGTCGTTTGAAATGCACTTAGCTCATCCCAAAGAGTATTTTTGCCATAAAGTTTTTCCCACGCCTGATTGTAGGTGAGCTTGCCTTCATGCACCTGTTTGGTATAAGGAGAGCATTGCTCAATGAGTTCGTCTTTGTCATAAGCAAGGCCTTGCTTCTTGTAAAAATCGCGACGCTTGCGTGCGTTTATTTCAGCTTCTTCGCCATCATTCAGTGCTCTAAACAACTCTTTGACGAACCATGTTTGGTATTCAGCGGGATAGTCTGCCCAGGTGCCGCCAAGGATAATCAGCTCAATTTTGTCGGTGACATGTCCCATATGGGTGAGGGCACGCAATCTGCTGGTGACCTGAAGATACGGATCGAAATAGTTACGTTCCGCTCTTTGGCAAGCAGGCTCATCCGAAAGATAACTTTTTGGCATGCGTAAATCATTCGGACAATAGATACAATTACTGTCGCACTTCCATGGTTTGGTAATGACAGTAATAGTTGCAACGCCGCTTGCCGTACGGCGAGGCTTTATTTGAAGAACCTCAAAGAGCTTCTTTTCGGTCTCAGGTGCTATGTTCCATGAATTCCAGAGTTCAGGATTGTTCTTCTTAACTTTGAGATAGTAGGGAAGAAGCTTTTTCTTTGAGTAGTGATCGTTGTTATCTTTAATATTTCGATTGTGCTTACGAAGAATCTTCTCGAGCTGTTTTGGCTCAAGAATAGACTCGTTTTCCAAGTGGCTCAGTATGTCAAGAATGATTTGTTCCATAGGCTAAGATTGTACCAGCTCTTTTCTTGCGAAGAGAGAGCACGTTATCAGGGCTACTTCTTTTCGAAAACAAGATACGAATTAAGCTGGTTGTTTCTTCCGTCAGCCACAAAGCGCGCAAGAAGTGTTGCCTTATCTGAAACGGCTTTTATAAACGAGTCGAGTTCTTCCTCGGAAAAGTGATGGCAGTATCTATAAATGCCTTCAGTGTCTTTCCAACCAAGGAAATAGTCGTTTTCGTCTAAATCGTCAAGGTTGAGCATTTTGCTTAATTCTTGAGTAGCTTTTTTTGTGGTCTCATTCGCTTTTATCCTCATTGATTCAAGATTAGCGAATTGCCAAAATGACAGCGCAATCAATCCGCCAGGCTTTGTGTGCTTGATGAGCAAATCAAGCAAGGCTAGACGCATTTCTTTTGTAGGAATGTGGTGCATAAAGCCAAAGGAAACACTGATGTTAAAAAGTGAATCTTTAGGCAAAAGCTGGTCTTGATGAGCTAGCGCATACATAACATCTGCCTGGCAAAACGTTGTATTGGCAGGAGTAGTGTCAGGGAGTAAGGAAGCGCAGTTGTCTATTCCGGTAAACGTCAGCTGTTTTGATATGAGC
>JBJEKV010000076.1:0-4212 GCA_051878815.1 Anaerotardibacter sp.
CATGCTTCACTTGACTGCTATCTCTCAGGCAGCTGGTTGCTCGGTAACCATGGATGACTGGGCAGAGATCTGCAAGAAGATTCCAAACATTACCCGTATTGCTCCTGCCGGTCCTTTGCACATTGAGGACTTGAATCGCGTTGGTGGTGTAGGCGCTATTATTGGCGAACTTGGTCGTGCCGGTTTGCTCGACGGTTCTGCTCTTACCTGCCATGGCACTATGCAGGAGTGGATTGACTCTATGCCTGCAGTTGATGGCGAAGTAGTTCGCACCGTAGAAAACGCATTTAGCCAGCAGGGTGGTTTGGCTGTTCTTCGCGGCAACCTTGCTCCAAACTGTGGCGTTGTTAAGCAGTCTGCTGTTTCTGACGAAATGCGTCAGCATCGTGGTCCTGCTCGTTGCTTCAATTCTGAAGATGAGGCTTGTGAAGCAATTCTTGGTGGAAAGATCAACCATGGTGACGTTGTAGTTATTCGTTATGAAGGCCCAGCTGGTGGTCCTGGCATGCGTGAGATGCTTACCCCAACCTCCGTTATTTGCGGTATGGGCTTAGACAAGAGCGTTGCTCTTATTACTGACGGTCGTTTCTCCGGCGCAACCAAGGGTCCTGCTATTGGACATGTAAGCCCAGAAGCATTCGCTGGCGGTCCTATTGCGTTGGTACAAGAGGGCGACATCATTTCTATTGATATTGATAAGAATTCCTTGGAAATTGAAGTTTCTGACGAAGAAATGCAGGCTCGTCGTGAGGCTTGGGTACAGCCTGAACCTCGTTACAAGACAGGCGTTTTGGCTCGTTACTCCAAGTTGGTTTCTAGTGCAGACAAGGGGGCATACTTCGGATGATCATCGACACCGAATACGAAATGGCTCATGGCTTAGGACCTTACACTGAAAAACAGGGTAAGAAAATGCTGGGCGCAGAAGCAATTATTGCTTCTCTTGAGGCTGAAGGCGTTGAATACGTTTTTGGTTACCCTGGTGGCCAGGCTATCAAGATTTACGACGCATTATACGATTCTGAAAAGATTACTCATATCCTTTCTCGTCATGAGCAGGGTTCTACTCATGAGGCTGATGGTTATGCTCGTGCAACTGGCAAAACCGGTGTAGTAATTGTTACTTCCGGTCCTGGTGCAACTAATACCGTTACTGGTATTGCAACTGCTTATATGGACTCCGTTCCTATGGTTGTTATTACTGGTCAGGTTCCTCGTTCCATTATTGGTACTGACGCATTCCAGGAATCTGACATTGTTGGTATCACCATGCCCGTAGTAAAGCACAGCTATCTCCTTCAGAGCGCTGACGAACTTACCAAGACTTTCCGTGAAGCGTTCTATATTGCAAACTCCGGTCGTCCTGGTCCTGTACTTATCGACATTCCATCTGACATCGCAGCAGGTGAAATGATCTTTGAGTACCCAGCAGACGTTTCTGTTCCTTCTTATAAGCCAACCATGAAGGGCAACACTCGTCAGATTCGCCAGGCTGTTGAAATGATGAAAGAAGCTGAGCGTCCAATCCTTTATGTTGGTGGTGGCGTTATTGCTTCTGGTTGCGAAAAGGAACTCCAGGCAGTTGCTGAAGCTTTGCAAATCCCAGTTGTTACTACGCTCATGGGTAAGGGTGCATTCCCTGCATCTCATCCATTGAATTGTGGTCATGTTGGTATGCATGGTTCTATGTATGCAAACTTCGCTATTACGAATGCAGACTTGCTTATTGCAGTTGGTGCACGCTTCTCTGATCGTGTTACCGGTCGTTTGTCTGACTTCGCTCCTGATGCAAAGGTTATTCATATTGACGTTGACCCTGCAGAAATTGGCAAAAACCGCATGGCTCAGATTCCTATCGTTGGTGACGCAAAGATTATTCTCACTGGCATGAAGGATATTCTTGAGTCTGAGCATATTACTCCTATCACTAACGAATGGAATATGCGTATTGATAACTGGAAAGCTGAGCATCCGTTCTACAGCAAGGGTGTTACCTCCCACAGAGGAACCATTTCTCCTGAAGGTGCGCTCGATTTGCTCTCTGAACTTCTTGACCCAGAGACTTCCATTGTTACTACCGAAGTTGGTCAGCATCAGATGTGGGCAGCTCAGCATATTGATCGTGAATTGCCTCGCACCTTTATTACGTCAGGTGGCTTAGGTACTATGGGCTTTGGCTTTCCTGCAGCTATTGGTGCAAAGGTTGCATGCCCAGATAAGACGGTTGTATGTATTGCAGGTGACGGTTCTTTCCAGATGAATATTCAGGAAATGGCTACCGCAGTTGCAAACGGCATTAACGTAAAGGTATTGTTGATGAACAACTCCGCATTAGGTATGGTTCATCAGTGGCAGAACCTCTTCTACGATAATCGTTTCAGTGAGACTGTTCTTCCTGATCTTCCTGACTTCGTTATGGTTGCTCATGCATATGGATGGACTGCTGAGAGTGTAGAAAAGCCTGAAGAGCTTGAAGCAGCAATGAAGCGCATGCTTGAGTGTGAAGGTCCTGCTTTGCTCGATATGCGTTTTGACCGCGCAGAAAATGTATTCCCAATGGTTGCTCCAGGTGCTCCTTTGGACGACATTATTGGTGCAGTTTCCGTTGGTGCTATTTATGACATGATTGAGTTACCAAAGGGATTCGAGGGATAATAATGGCAGATACTAAGCATATTCTTTCTATTTTGGTAGAAAATAAACCAGGTGTTTTGAGCCGTGTTACCGGTTTGATTTCCCGTCGTGGCTTCAATATTGAAAGTCTTTCTGTTGCAACTACAGAAGACTCAAAAATGTCTCGTTTGACTGCGGTTATTTTCTGCAATGAGACCGCTTTCGAGCAGATTACCAAGCAGCTTCATAAGTTGATTAGTGTTCACAAGATTACTGATCTTACTAATGAGGAATACATTGAACGTTCTTTGGTTCTCTATAAGGTTCACGCTCTTCCAGAGAAGCGCAGTGAAATTATCGAGATTGCAGACGTATTCCGTGCAAAGGTTATCGATGTGGGTAAGACCTCTCTTACCTTGCAGGTTACGGGTAATGAACGTAAGTTGAAGGGTATTGAAGATCTTTTGCGTGCGTATGGAATTAAGGAAGTAATTCGCACTGGCATGGTTGCTATGTCACGTGGACAGAAAATGAGCTAATCACGTACAAATTTAGCGTATACTGTGTTTTTATCGCTTTAGTGTAAAAAAGTCAGTCATAGAAGAAAGGGAAAAACACCATGGCTGTTACTATTTATTACGAATCAGATTGCAAACCTGAGGTAATTCAGAGCAAGAAGATTGCAGTTATTGGTTATGGCTCTCAGGGTCATGCTCATGCTTTGAATTTGAAGGATTCCGGTTGCGACGTTCGCGTTGGTCTTCGTGAGGGTTCTAAGTCTTGGGCTGCAGCTGAAGAAGCAGGTCTCAAGGTTTGCACCATGGCTGAGGCAGCTGCTGAAGCTAACCTCATCATGATCCTTGTTCCAGATGAGATGCAGGCAAAGGTTTACGAAGAGCACATTGCTCCAAACTTGAACGAAGGCGACACTCTCGCATTTGCTCACGGCTTCAACATTCACTTCGGTTACATCGTTCCTCCTGAGAATGTAAACGTAATTATGTGTGCTCCTAAGGGTCCTGGCCACATTGTTCGTCGTCAGTTCACCGAGGGTTCTGGTGTACCTGACTTGGTATGCGTACAGCAGGACGCAACTGGTGATGCATGGGATATCGCATTGTCTTACGCATGGGGCGTTGGCGGTGCTCGTTCCGGTATTCTTAAGGGCACCTTCAAGGAAGAGACTGAAGAAGACCTCTTCGGCGAGCAGGCTGTTCTTTGCGGTGGCTTGGTAGAACTCGTTAAGGCTGGCTTTGACACTTTGGTAGAGGGTGGCTATCCTCCAGAGCTCGCTTACTTCGAGGTATATCATGAGGTAAAGATGATTGTTGACCTCATGTACGAAGGTGGCATCGGCTGGATGAACTACTCCATCTCCAACACCGCTGAATATGGTGAGTACTATGCTGGTCCTAAGGTTATCAACGAGGAATCTCGTGCAGCAATGAAGCAGATTCTTGCTCGCATTCAGGACGGTTCCTTCGCTCAGGAATTCGTTAATGACTGCAACAACGACCACAAGTGGCTCCTGGAGCAGCGTGAGGCTTGCGACGCTCTTCTCATCGAAGAGACCGGCAAGAAGATTCGCTCTATGTTCTC
>JBJEKV010000077.1:0-4125 GCA_051878815.1 Anaerotardibacter sp.
CGCCTTTACGCACTTGCCGAGGCTGACCTTCGCTACAAGCCAGCAGCAGCTATTACTTCTGCTCGCCGTGCTGGCACCACCGCAACTCTTGACGTATTGAATAAATATTTTGCTTTTGCCGAAATGCCTGTTGTTTCTTCCCGCTATTGGAACATGGTTCACGGAAGCAACCCTGAAGATGTTCTCAAGGACGAAGAGGGCCTTCAGATTATGAGAACTTTAGGCCGTAATATGGCTTGGATGATCAAAAGCATTGAGGCAGGTAAGAATGCTGGTGTTGAACAGCCAACTCCTGTAGAGAAGGTATTTACCAGCTTTATTCGCTAAGAATGTGAGTGAAAACTAAAAGCTTTTATTGACGAGGTCCTGTTGAACGGGGCCTCGTTTTTTGCACCGATTATTGTTCGCCCTTTTCGAAAGACGTAAATTCAGCAAGGAAGCCGTTTTGCTCAAGAGCATCTACGATTTCGTCGAGCACTTCTTCCGATTCCGCGGTGATATGATGGAAGTGATACCCGCTGGTAATAACTGACAATGGGCTTGATACACCCTTTTTAAGGTCTTCAATAAAGTTGCGTACATCTCTTCTGTTTTTGATTTTCAGAGGCGCTTCCAACTTTGCGTAGGTGCGGTGGTTCACCAAAACATCCTCTACGCAACCACCCAAATCAACAATAAGGTTTAACTCTTCCTCAATCTGATCAGGGCCGTGCTGTACCTTTACGAGCCGGCAAGGTTTATCACTCGAAGTGTTCAAAAGATAACCACGATTAGTGGAAATGATGTCATATCCCGAAGTGCGCAGTAGGGCAATATCTTGCACAATAACCTGTCTGCTTACCCCCAACATTTCTCCCAAAGCCGTTCCTGACAAGGGAGTTTTGCTTTCTCGAAGAGTTCTAATTATTTCTTTTTGACGGGGGGAATTTGCCACGGGAACTCTCCTCTCATGAAAAAACAAACTAGCCCCTCTATTGTACGAAAGGCTAGTTTAAGAATAACCGATTATTTGAGTTAGAAGCCTATATTTAATGTTAAAACACGCTAGCTTTGGCGGATGCTTGCGCAAGTGGCCTGCTCAAGCATGGCGGCAGCGCGTTTTGCCTGTTCGCCAGCCTGCTGCCTGCCAGCCCGCCTGCTAGCCTGCCTACATGCTGCCTACCAGCCTGTCCACGCGCTAACTCGCAGCCCTACTCTTTATTATCAGTAGTGCTGGTATCGCAGAGCGGCTTTCCCTTCGTTTCAATACCGAAGAGCGCAATCACTACTGCTACCAGCGCAAACGCTGAAGCCAGCATGATGAAGACAACGGTGAAGCCGAAACCTTCGCCAAACGCAGCGTAAACCAAAGGCACGATAAATGGAGCAATGAATGCGCCAATTCGGCCAAAGCAAGCTGCCCAACCAGTACCCGATCCACGAACATCAGTTGGATAAACTTCGGGAGTGTAGGAATATACACAGCCCCATGCGCCCAAAGCAAAGAAGTAGAGCAAGCAGCCTGTTGCCAAAACTTCCATCTCGGTACCTGCGTGGCCAAACAGCCAAGCAGCTAAAGCAGTGCCCGCAAAGTAGGTGATGAGAACTTTCTTGCGGCCGATTCGCTCAATCAACCATGCAGCGCTAAAGTAACCCGGCAGCTGAGCTAAACACATGATTACCGTAAAGCCAAAACTGCGTACCAACGAGAATCCCTGTGCCACCAACAAACTTGGGGTCCACAAAACAAAACCGTAGTAGCCAAAGTTGATTCCAAACCAAATAACCCACAGCACTAAGGTTGCGCGCAAGTTCTTCTTCGACCAGAACATGGTAAAAGACTTCCATGCCGATGTTTTGATTGCGGTAAGGCGGGTCTTCTTCTCTTCAGGAACAACAATGCCTGCTTCAGCTTCCATTTTGGTAACAATAGCGTCAGCCTGCTGGTGTTTGCCCACCAAATCAAGATACCTTGGGGATTCAGGAACCATGATGCGCAAAACTGCTGCGAAGAGTGCAGGGATAGCGCCTACCAAGAATGCGATGCGCCAGCCATAAGTTGGGATGAGCAAGTACGCAACTAATGCGGCAATAATCCAACCCCATGCCCAGAAGCTTTCCAAAAGAACCACGTTTCTGCCACGATATTTGATTGGCGAAAATTCACTTACCAACGTTGAAGCTGCTGGCAATTCGCCACCTAAGCCAAGGCCGGTGATGAATCGGCAGATAACAAGCATGGTGAAGTTTGCAGAAACACCGCACAAGAAACTACCCAAGCTGTACATGAGCAAGGTAACTAAAATAACCCTGCGTCTGCCCCACTTGTCTGAAGCGATGCCCGAAAATGCCGCACCAATAATCATGCCGAAGGTGCCCGCACTTGCCAACATGCTCTGGTCAAGAGGAGAGAGAACCCAATCTGTTCCTACTGCCGCCAAAACACCTGAAACCATGCCTTGATCCATTGCGTCGAACAGCCAGCCAATGCCAACTATCAGAAGAATCTTGCGCATGGTAGGCGTCATAGGAAGGAGTTCAAGTCTTTGTGAAATATTCATTCTTCCCTACATTTCCTATCCGTCTTTTTATAAGGATTGACCAAACATATTACCGCATATTCAACTGACAAGACACCTGAATTGATAAATAAATTGTACGTGGCTTTGTACATGACGGCGCGCGTGGGTTTGTGCCGTGTGCACCTACAAGCTTGTATTGTATGAAACCCCTGTCTGTATCGCATGCGCCACGCGCGCGCCCACGGTTTCGTATTTCGAAGTAACCCATGCGTTTTCGCAGGTCAGCACTGCGTGCACCTAGAGCCCCCAAAAACGAGCACTGCTCCCCTTTTGATAGATTCACCCATCAAAAGGAGAGCAGTTGTTGTTTGAAGCGAGCTGTTTTGAGCCCAACCGATGAAACAATCTTCGTATTTTGCCAAACCCCCTACGGCATTCTTCCTCTGATCATTTCTCCTTACCAGCTCAAAGCTTCTTCAAACGAACTAAGCTAATAGCCTTAGTTAAAGCAAGCCTGGAAAGCGTGTTAAGCATCCAGAACCGCCTCAAGCAAACGAGCCAATGGCCTTAGCGATAAAGCGCGTTATATGCCTCTTCAGCAGAGCTGAAGCCTTGAGACTGAACAGCGGTTGCCGTGAAGGACAAGTAGCCTATGTCCAAACCTTCCTGAGTGGTGTCCGCATCCAAGAATTCGTCAGCAGTAGTTACCAGGTTGTTCTTCAAGATGCCAACGCTATTCAGCTCAGTACCTTCGCCACCTACAACCGTGTTCTTGTAAACATACACGTCGGAAGTTCCCGAAACCAAAGACCAATTACTGTCGTCAATTGCCCATTCAATGTTGCTCTCTTTGTACAATCCTGCTTTAGTTCCGTCATATACGCGTACAAAGATGTAAGCAGAAACACCGTCCTGAACGTCAACCGTTACCGCAGGATCCTTAGGGAGCTGCATGCTGGTAACCAAAGAATCGTAGGTGTTTTCCGTTACTTTCATTGACTCGTCCAATACGTAGGTACCGTTTTGAAGGGTAGCCTTGCTTTCTTTGATGAAGAACTGCTCCTCGTTAACAATTCCTGGTGTTGCCACAAAGGTATTCTTCACTTTTTGTGTGGTAGCAGAGTACAACCCGAAGGTTGTTGCAGCAGCAAGCAAACACAGCACCAAGAACAGAATCACGGCCTTATAAACGCGCCTGTTTTGCGTTTGTTCTACTTGTTGTTCCATGAGTCTCCTTTCATTCTCGTTTGTTTTTTATGAGACAGTCGACTTATCTCTCAATCAAAGGCCACCTCTCAAGGGGCCAAGTGTGGTTGGAAGTTTCACGCTCCCCACTTCAAAGCCGTTGCTTTTTCACACCTTCGCCAAGTAAGGCACGCGGCAAAAATGCTGCCAGAAGCCACGGGATAGCTATGGCGGCAAGCGTTATAAGCCCAACGGGAGATTTAAGAAGAACCGAGACGTATCCTAGAAATGGAATACATGCGAACACTTTCCCCTGGACCTTTTCGGGCACAATAGCCACGGGGTCAACAAAGGAATTCGTGTCGCCTTTAGTGCGAAAAGACCGCGGATCATCAAGCACTTCCACAATGCGATGCGTTACTACTGCGTCTTGCGAAGA
>JBJEKV010000078.1:0-18400 GCA_051878815.1 Anaerotardibacter sp.
GCAAGACCAGTTAGCACAAGGATACTTGCCGCGCCTCGGTAGCCCTTCAATACGCGAATGCCTACCAAAATAGACACCACTGACGATACAAAGGACGTGACAAGGCTCACAATAATAATGACATCAGTAGAAAAGGTAAAACCCTTCAATACCTCAAGAAGAACTGACCTGTCGAACAGGACGTAGTATCCAAAAACAAAGCCAGAACCAACGCACTCAATAAAACTGCTGACAATCAAAAAGATGCCGAGCGCTTTTAAGAGAGCAGGAACTTTTTTGAAAGAAATAGACGTGGTTGCGTTATGAACCACCTTCATGATTCCTGAGATTTCTTGCTGGGTAAGCGGCTTTTCTTTGCTTCGTTCACGGGCGGCATCAAGAATTGCATCAACATCTCTATCCGAGAGAATACGATCTGCTACTAAACCTTCTGCAAGAGAAACAATACTCATATGCTCAAATCCTTTATTCGTCTAGCTACACAGCAAGCTCATCAATCACATCATTGTTTTATAAAAAACGCCGTAAAACCTTCTAAAAAACAAAGGGAACACGTCATCTCCACAACGACATGGTCCCTTGTTAGGTTTCTATCTGAATATTCTAGAATATTTGCCTATTATTTATCTTCTTTATCTGGATTCTGCAGAGTAATGGCCAAACAAGCCAGATCAATACCTAAGAGAATGACCGTCTTTCTTACATCTGCATCGGAAATGGTGCAAATAACACAGCTGAAACACCAAGTGCAAGTGCAATTGCTCTCAGAATAATGTTGGGTACCCTTTCATTTACTCCCCCTCTACACTTTCGCTTCCATCAATACTCATATCTTTTGGAAGAATCAAATTAGCAACAACGGCAACAATGAATACTACGGCAACGCAATTTGCAGCGAATACATCCTGGAACAATACTGGGAAGTTTACGAAAATCGCAGAAACGCTGGTAAAACCTAAGCCAATAGACAACGACAACGCGGCAATAACAATGTTCCTCTGGGTAAAGCCTGCTTTTCCAATCATTTGGAAGCCGGCCACAATAATATTGCCGAACATCATGATGGTGCAGCCACCCAAAACCGCAGATGGCAGCGTACAGAAGAATGCACTGATAGCAGGAATAAACGCTGATGCAATCATAATAATGGCACCCGTTGCAATAGCTTTTCGATTCACAACGCCTGTCATAGCAACCAAGCCAACGTTCTGGCTGAACGAGGTGATAGGCACACAGCCAAAAACGCCCGAAAGTGCACTACAAAAACCATCGCAGGAAATAGAGCCTGAGAGCTCCTTGTCAGAAACGTCACGCTTGAGGCCCGAATTGCAGAGCGCGGATGTGTCGCCAATGGTCTCGGTAGCGGAAACCAAGAAGATAAGCGTCATGGCCAAAATAGCGCTTGGTTCGAATACGGGGAAGAATTCTTCAGACGTAAAGGCCAAGGTTGGCAACGCAAACAAACTTACCGATTCGAAGGCAGAAAAATCAACGGCACCCATAAAGACTGCCACAATATAGCCAATAATCAGGCCAAACAGAACTGAGAGCTGCTTCCAAATTCCTTTAGCGAAAATCTGGAAGAGCAAACAAGAAAGAAGAGCGACCGAACCCAAGATAAGATTTTGAGCAGAACCAAAATCAGCGGCAGTAGCATCGCCACCACCAAAAGAAGTTGCACCTACACTGAGCAGGGAAAAACCAATTGCAGTTACTACGCATGCAGCCACAATCGGAGAAATAAGCCAGCGCCAATAACGCGCAAACAAACCTAAAATACCTTCAAGAATGCCGCCCACAATAACGGCGCCCAGCACCGCACCATATCCTGAAGTTGCAGCAATGCCACACATAACCGTGAGGAAGGTAAAGCTGCAGCCCATAACAATTGGCAAGCCTGAGCCCACACGACCAAAAAGCGGGAAAAGCTGAATGAGCGTACCAATACCCGCAATCAAGAGCGCGGACTGAATAACCATAGCAGCAGAAGCGCCGCTCAATCCCGCAACGCCTGCCAGAATAGTAACAGGAGCCAAGTTTGCAACAAACATGGCAAGAATATGCTGCAAACCATACGGAATAGAAGGGATTAAAGGAACGTCGCCATCAAGCTTTCGAAGCTCTTCCTCTTTTAGTTTTTTCACGGTAGTCCTTAATAGTAGTGGCTTTTAGTGGCGAAATACAATCTCGCCCGTATCAGGATTCATGGATTCAATAATTGCCAAGCTCTCAACGCGATATCCCCTTTCACGAAGAGCATCTCCACCTGGCTGGAAACCTTTTTCAATACCAATGCCAATGCCTTCAACAATACAGCCTGCTTCTTCGCAAATTTCAAGCAAACCGTTCATTGCTGCGCCCATAGCCATGAAGTCGTCAATGATGAGCACATGGTCTTCAGGGCTGAAAAGGCGTTTTTCGGCAATAACATCAAACACTTTTCCATGAGTAAAAGACTGAACGCGAGTAACGTACTGATCACCCGTAAGGTTGATACTTTTTGCCTTTTTGGCGAAAACAACCGGACAATTGTCGAAATGGCGGGCTGCCATGCACGCAATACCAATGCCAGAAGCTTCGATAGTGAGAATCTTATTAATAGGTCTATCGGCAAACAAACGAGCCCATTCCTTGCCCATTTCATCAAGAAGCTCAATATCCATTTGATGATTTAAGAAGGAACCAACTTTTAGGACGCCTTCGGACTTAACTTCGCCATCTTTTACGATGCGGTCTTCAAGAAGCTTCATGGTATCCCTTCCTCGGTTCCTATTGCCTGCAAAGCAATTTAGATTGAGTTCATATGAAAAGTTCTCTTAAGTAAAAATTCACACGGAGATTGTTCACGCGGAATCTGCTCTCACATGCGAATTTATTTCCTAGAATTATACGACCAAACCAACCATTTTTATCGAGGACTACCTAGGATGCCTCATTATGAAACAAAAAATTGCTCGCTGTCCTAGCGAGTCACGCGAGATAACAAAAACGTAGGGCCCTCACGTTTACGGGAGAGCCCACTGGTTTTGAACGTATAGGTAGCGCTGTAACACGTGCTTGGATTCATGTTTGCGCACAGCACTGCCGAGTTCAAGCATTTTTAGGCCGTGCGAATGCGCGAAAAACTACAAGGCTTCTTCGTTACGCTCGTTGGTACGAACGCGAACTGCGCCAGCAATTTCCCTGATGAAAATCTTGCCGTCACCAAAGGTTGCGTCGCCCAAGTCTTCTACAACGGCATCGATGATCTGGTCAACAATGTCGTCCGAAACCACGGTGCGAACCGAAAGCTTTGGGAGCAAATTTACGCCTGGGTTATCTTCGCGGGTATACACCTGATGAAAACCGTGCTGATGACCATAGCCGAATCCCTGGGTAATAAAAACGCCATTTGAGGTATAAGCCGAAAGAACTCGCTTTAGTCGTTCAAGCTTTGTTCCGTTAATAATGAATTCGATCTCTTTCACTGTTCTCTCCTAACCAAACAAACGCAAGTAACGATGAGCAAGCTCCATGGTTCCCTCAAGATAACCAACCATATATCCCTGAACTGGGGTGGAGTCCTGATGGGTACCCATCCAAGCCATCATCTGCAAACGGCGCTGCAAAATAAAGGTGTCAATTTCCATGAAGTCGGTGTCTGTAAATGGCATAACCTTCTTGTAACCCTCAAGCCATGCGTTAACCAAATCAGCAACATCTTCGCGAGTCTCAATCAAGGTAAGCGCACTAGCCAAGTCATGTACATGCCAGCCATAGCCGAAGTCGTCAAAGTCGATAACCTTTACCTGATCGCCATCAATAATGATGTTGGTATCGCGAAGGTCTGCATGGATAATGCCGTAGTTTTTCGAAGTCTTTCCGTATCGCTCCAAGCGACGCTTGATAATTGCGCAACAGCGCTCGAGTACTTCCTGGCACTCAGGAGTCATTTCGGGGTATTCCCACCAACGACCCCAAATTGCATCAGGGCCAAGCATGGTTTCGTAATCCCAATGGTTGCGCACAAGCTTGTTAGCACCGTTCCAAATTTCAGTTTGACGATGGAGATATGCGGTAATTTCGCCGAGCATACGGAAATGAGCAGGTGCAGCGGACAAGTCAGTCTCATTCTCAAGCGTAATACCGGTGAGATATTCAGCCATCATGCAGTAATACGTGATGCCATCTTTATCTACCATCTGAACATAGGAACCGTCAGTACCCGGAATTGGGTTAGCTACTACCAAAGGAGTGTAGTCATTAATCTGGCGAAGCCATGCAATCTCGCTGTTGTACTCTTCCAAGGTGTGATAGCCTGGACGGCCAACGCGCAAAACGCCAAGCTTTTCGTCTGTTTCTGGATTGCGAACAAGATAGGTTGCGTTCTCAGAGAATGCCAAGAAGGTAACTTCGTAGGTTTCAAACGGCCAAAGGGATGCTGCCTCTTCTGCAATTGCTTGGAACAATGCAGGATCTTCAAAATTTGTACCCATGAGTATCCTTTCACACAAAGCTCCGTGGAGCTATAGAGGGTTTACAGTTCAGTAAGAGACTTTCTAAATGCCTCAAAGAAGAATTCCAGGTCGGCATCGTCAAACACCAAAGGTGGGCGAATCTTCAAAACGTTGCCATAAGGACCTGCCAGAGAAACAAGAACGCGGTTGTTGCGCATAATCTCAATGAGCTTTACCGCGGTAGGCCTATCAGGCTCGGTAGTTCCAGGAACTACTACATCAACACCGCAGAAGAGGCCTGCTACACGTACATCGCCGAGAACCGGGAATTCTTTCATGATCTCAAGAAGGCCCGCCTCGAGCTTTTCACCCATAGCCTTAGTGTGCTCAAGGATGTTATTCTCCTTAATGAAGTCAAAAACTGCCTGAGCTGCCGCCATAGCAACTGGCGAGCCTGCAAAGGTATTGAAGTATGGATACACTTCCGAAAATACCTCGAGGATTTCATGCTTAATTGCCATTGCGGAACAAGGAATGCCGTTTGCCATAGGCTTGCCCATAGTGATGATGTCTGGGGTGATGCCGTGGCGTTCAAATCCCCAGAATGCGGCGCCTGTTCTACAGAAACCTGGCTGCACTTCGTCGGCAATATAGAGACCACCTTCTGCGTGAACCAAATCAACAACTTCCTTCAAAAAGCCTGCTTTACCAGGGATAATGCCGTCTGAAGAGAAAATACTATCGAACAGTACGCCCGCGAACTCAATACCGTTTTTCCTCATGTCGGCAATCTGGAGCGAAATCTGCTCACACATCCACGGACCAATATCGTCAGTCCCTAAGCGATACGTATCAGGGCTTGGAATCATACGCATCGTAGGAGCCATAGGGACGTTTTTTCCAATTGAAGGAGACACTCCAGAAACAAGCGCGGTGTTTCCGTGATATGCCTCTGCCGTAACAATAATTCCCTGGCCGCCGGTATACATCTGCGCACAGCGAATAGCCATATCGTTTGCCTCAGAACCAGAACACATAAACATGATGCGATCAATTTCTTCTGGCATGGTGGCAACCAGTTCGTCTGCATAATTGAGAATGTTTTCATGCACATAACGCGTGTGCGTATTGATTTTGGTGAGCTGTTTGGACACCGCTTCAGCAACCTTTGGATTGCTGTGACCCATAGAAGGAATGTTGTTGTACATGTCCAAGTACTCAACACCATCAGCATCATACAAACGTGCGCCGTGGCCTTCTACCAGGTGAAGGGGATTTTGATAAAACAGACGATAGCAAGGACCTAAAACTTTCCTTCGCGCAACCAGATCATGAAGTTCGCCTTCAAGAGAATCTAAATTGTCAAAAGAAAAGCTATTAGAATCAAGAATGCCTACGTTGTCATCCATCGTTATTTTTCCTTCCCAACTTGGTTGTATGTTGGTTTTTGTTTGTTGGTTGTAAGTTTTGAGCTCTATCAGAACCCACGATCAAAAAAGAGTTCAGGGTTTATTTCGTCGTAGCTTTTTACTGCTACCGTGGCTGTTTTTGTTAGCTGGGAAAAAGTTCCTGCAATATCGGAGTCATAAATACCAATCGTATTAAACCCTTGCTGCGAAAAGATTTTGAGCGAATAGACCGAGTCTTCTACTCCCCAAACTCCTTTTCGAACGCCTTCTTCGCTAAGACCCTTGTTTTGTGTCTCAATTCCCAAACGGGAAAACGCCTCTTCAATAACTTCAGGATTACGTTTTGAAGCATGCATATCGGAAGCGGAGACAATGCTTTTAAAGAAATGAAGCAGGCCGGTTGATTTAAGGCCAATTTCAATAATTGAAGAAGGGCTTGAGGAAGCAACTACCATGGGAATATCACGTTTAGCTGCTTCTCTCAAGAATCCTGCAATACCTGGTTTCATACGGGAGGAGACATAACAGCGAGCAAGAAGTGAAAGCGTTTCTTTGTGAAGTTCTTCGAAAGAAACACCCAATCCGCCAACTTCATGAAAAAAGGAAACAGTCTGTTCTAAGGTATTTGCATTAAGCTCGTCCTGAAGAGCTGGGGTAAGGGGGATCTCAGCTCTTCGGGCAAGCTCCTTCTCCATCGAATGCCAAGCAGGCATTGAATCAAGAATGGTACCGTCGCAGTCAAAAATGAGGCCTGTTACTTTACTTTGATTCATGATTCATCCTGTTCAACAAAATTCGACTCGATGTACGTACCTTCGATGCATGTCACTTCGCTGTGAATGCCTTCGATGTACGTGGCTTGACTAACTGTGTCACTCGATGATTTCCACTTAATTCAAATCCCAATGAGTTCTACTTAGTTCAAATCGCTTTCAGCAGCGGAGAGAGCTGCGAACTCTTCCTCAGGTGCGTTACCAACCAAGTGCTTGCGAGAGTAGAGGCCGAAGTAAATCATGAGGCCAAGGAGAACTGCGCAAGTGCAACCTGCTGCGAACACATCAACAACGAAGGTAGAGTAGATTGCGAAGAGGGAAAGCAAGAAAGAAATAAGGGTAAGAGCAATACCGCCTGGGCACTTGAAGCCGCGCTCCATTTCAGGGTGCTTCTTAGAGAGAATCATGTGGGAGAGGTTCATCATTGCGTAAGAAACACATGCTGCGAATACTGCCATGTTGAGCAAGATGTTGCCGTCCTGAACAACCGTTGCCAAAGTGAAAGCAATGCAGCCACCCAAGAGAAGAGCTACATAAGGGGTCTTGCGGGAACCAGTAACGGAGAGGAACTTAGGCAAGTAACCTGCACGAGAAAGTGCGAACATCTGCCTAGAACCACTGAAGATAGTTGCGAAGAAGGATGCAATCAAACCAGCAAGACCAACATAGTTAACAAAGGTTGCAATGTTGTATTCGCCAACAGCGTTAAGTGCGTCAACAAGAGGAGCAGGTGCACTACCAGCAAGCTCAGCACCAGCACCACCAGCGGTAAGAAGAACTACCATGATGCCGAAGAGAGCAAGTACGCCAAATGCGCTGATAATACCACGAGGCATATCCTTCTTAGGATTGGTAGATTCCTCAGCAGCCAAAGGCACACCTTCGATTGCCAAGAAGAGCCACATACCAAAAGGAAGAGCTGCTACAACGCCCATCAGGCCATTCGGCAGCAATTCGGTTCCGCCTTCAGCAGGAGTAATGTTGAAGAGGTTTGCTACCTCGAAGTGAGGAGCCATGCCAATAAAGAATGCTACCAAAGCAACTACCGCAACAGCAGTAATGCCGAAAACAACGTGAAGCGCTTCGCCAACACCTACTAAATGAACTCCAACAAACAAAACAAAGAAGAAGCCAATGATCAAAGCGGTAGGAACATCAGCAAAAAGACCAAGCTCATGAACATATGCTGCAATAAAGGTAGAAATTGCAGCAGGGCAAATGGTGTATTCAATCAAAATTGCAAAACCAGTAAGAGCACCGCCGGCTCGACCCATTGCCTTTCGCGCAAATCCATAACCTGCACCTGCCGTTGGCATTGCGGAAGACATTTCAGCAATACCCAAAACCATGAACAAATACATAGCACCCATAACTATGAAGGCAATAACCATGCCAAGCCAACCGCCATTGGCAATACCATAATTCCAGCCTGAGAAGTCACCGGAGATAACATACGCAATGCCTAAGCTCATAAGCATTACCCAGCTTACGGAGCCTTTCTTCAGTGATCTCTTTTCGAAGTATTCATTAGATTCGGCAACTCCGGTCATTCCACCTTCAAGAGTTGCACTAGTAGAAGGAGCCATACGACGTTCACTTCCTTTCACTCTTTTTGACCCTTGGCCTTCTTTTCGGCCACCGAGTTATAGCGGGTCATTCTTCTAATACGGAAGCAAATTCGTCGTTGAATTCGCGAATGTTTTCCTACGCACATAGGAAAGCAAACTCTTCTTTGAGCTTTAACGGCACTTATACTAGCACCTGACTTTTTCCGAAAAAGACGGCAGAGTTTGGTTTTACTCCAAAGTAACTGTCAGGAAAACAAGCCGAAATAAAGCCAGGTCAGAGGCTTGTTTGCTAATTCTTGGTTTTATTAACTGGAAATATTGCGGTAATACAGGCTCAATACATCCTCTCTATTTTAGTAAGAAAGCACCAGAACAGAGGGGTAATCATGTTTGATATCCAAGCAGATTTAGAACGAGAATTACGTATCCGAGAAGCACTTATTCAGGAAGTACACCATCGCGTAAAGAATAATATGCAGACCATTAATTCCCTTTTACGCATGCAAGCACGCAAGACTGATAATAAGGAAGTAAAGGATGCTTTGACCGATGCGCGCTCTCGCATCCAAGCAATGTCTATTGTTCACGACAAGCTTTCTTATACCACGCAAGAAAACGTGAAGGTCATGGATCTTATTGAAACCATTGCGTACGAAACAAAGTATGCCTATGTAGGAGATTCCCCTAACTACACCGTATCTATTATTGGGTCTGCGGGAATCTGCAATTCTTCTCAGGCAACGAGCATGGCATTAATTATTGCCGAGATTGTACAGAACTGTTTCAAGCACGGATTCAAAGAGCGTAACCACGGCGCGCTTGAGATTGAGCTCATCCTTACACCTGATTACTTTACGGCCATTATCGAAGATGACGGATGCGGCCTTCCTGAGAATTTCAGCTTGCGAAACACCGAATCCATGGGTATCTCGCTCATCAAGACCTTGGTGGAAGATGACTTGAACGGCACCCTTTCCATTCTCCCTCCTTCAAGCAAGGAAGGTGCGTGCTTCCAACTGCAGGTACCTAGGCAAAACTGAGGGTTTGCGCGAAGCTGGGCCCGTGCCTTTTGCTCGAAGCGTCACGCCAAACACCTGCTACTAACTACTCACCTCAATAAGACCGTGCCTAAGAAACAGCCACTTCAATTGGGCAAGCGCCACAACAAGAAAGGTTATTCATGAGAATTGTAATTGCTGAAGACGAAACCATCATCCGCACCGACTTGAAGGAAATCCTCAACCAGAGTGGAAACGAAGTTGTAGGAGAAGCCCGAAATGGCGCCGATGCCCTTGAGCTTGTCCGCTCGCTCAAGCCTGATTGTGTATTTATGGACGTTCGCATGGCCACCGAAGAAGATGGCCTTCAAGCAGCAGAAACAATTTGCGCGGAGCAGATTTGCGCCGTTGTTATGCTCACTGCTTTCGCCCAGGATCGCATCGTACAAAAAGCCGTTGATGCCGGCGTAATGGGTTATGTCACGAAGCCGTTCTCCAAACGAGACATCTTGCCCGCACTTGAGGTTGCAACCAGCCGCTTCAAAACATCCCAAGAACTTATTGACGAAATTTCTCAGCTTGAAAAGAAGCTTGAAGATCGCAAGATTATTGACAAGGCAAAAGGCCTGTTGATGCAAAAAGGCATGAGCGAAGAGCAGGCATTTCAGACTTTGCGTAAAACAGCAATGAACAACCGCACTTCCCTAAAGGCTGTTGCCCAGGCCATTATCCTGAGCAATCAGTGCGCTCTTTAGGTTAAGCACACTTGGCAGCCTCGGCAGCTGCCTTGAACCCATTACTCTTTGGACTCAGCGTTCTTATTAGCCTCAAGCTCCCCAAAGTCGTGGATGATGCGATCGCGCTCTTCAGCAGCGCGTTTCGCAACCCAATCCGCCCTGGCAGCTCGTTTCAAGAGCGCCTTCTCAACCAACTGATCATGCGTATGACTCAATTCCTCTAAGTGGTGACCGCGTTCTTCTTCCTTGGCCATCTGAACAACCAAAGAACTCAATGCTGCGTGGTCACGCAAAATTTCGCCCGCATGTTTTGGATCTTCGGAAATTTCTCGTGCTGCATCAACCGCATGGAAGTCTGCCGTGCGCTGGAAAAGCATTGCTAAAAGTGGCATCACAAGAACCGTTACCGCACCAGCAGCAACCAGCACGCTTGCGGTGTCAGAACTCATAGCCCCTGCAGAAACCGCAACGGAGGTTACCGCAACAATCAGTGGAAGCGCGGTTGTGCAATAGAGAGCCACACTCAAGCGGCTGCCTGCTGCCATAGTGCGGGTCTCTTTCGAAAGGGAGAGAGAAATAAGGATTGGCACCGCACGAATAGCAAGAAGCAAAATGATGAAGCCCACCAACATTGCAGGGTTAACCAAAATAGCCGATGCATTAATCTTCGCACCGGAAACCACGAAAAAGAGTGGAATGAAGAAGCCGTGAGCCATGCCGTTGAGTTTTGACTCAAGCGTCTCGTTCTCTTCAGGAATTAAGTAGCGAAGCACAAAACCTGCCGCAAACGACCCCAAAACAATATCAAGATCAAACAGACTTGAAGCAGCTACGAGTAAAACAAGCAAAAACACGGTAAATCGCACGTAGGTCTGGGAGGTAGTTTGAGAACCTTCCATAATCCAGGCGAAGATTCTTTTGCCAAACTTACGCACGCCTTTAGCAAAAAGCACAACAAGCAAACAGAGCGCCAACAAAAGCAGTAAAACGATCACACTATTCATGGTACTGCGCGTAGTAAGCAAGAATGCCATAGCAATAACAGGACCAAGCTCGCCCCAGGTGCCATACGCCAAAACGGCATCACCTACTGGTGTTTTAAGAATATTGCGTTCTTGAAGAATAGGAATCAGCGTACCTAATGCGGTAGTAGTAAGCGCAATTGCAATTGCGATACCTTCAATGCTTCCCAGTTCAACTACGCCTGATACCTGGATAAAGAGTGCTGCTAAGCCAAACGAGAGAATCCAAACTACCAAACCTCGTTTACCTTGGCCTCCTACAATCTTTTTTGGCTCGATTTCAAAACCTGCCAAAAGGAAGAGGAAAGCAAGACCTAGGTCAGAAATGAAAGAGATGGTTTCATCAACTGCAATAAGCTGAAGTCCGTACGGGCCAAACGCGGCACCGGCAATAAGAAGAAATACGGTTTCAGGAATAACACGCCCTGGAATTGCGCGTGCCACAATAGGCACAAGTGCGGCAATAAAGGCAATAACTGCTAATGAAATAAAGTTGATAGTCATAGATTCTCACGTTTTCTGTTTTTCAACGAATTGTAGTAAAAGCAGCGTTTTTTTGAGCAAATCAAACGAAAAAAGCACCGCAATGCGGTGCTTTAGAACGTAAACTGGCGGGATGTACGGGACTCGAACCCGCGACCTCCGACGTGACAGGCCGGCGCTCTAACCAACTGAGCTAACACCCCAAGCGGGTTACCATTATAACAAAATAATCTCCTCCGGGGAGGAGATTATTTATTATTACTTGGTTTTCTTATTCGCCTGCAAGAGGAGAAGGAACAGTGTAGGTACGACCTGCATATTCCTGGTTCAACTCATACAAAGAACGAGCGTCAGAACCGAAGAGCTTCATCTTGGTGATCATGTCATCAGCAGTTGCTTCTTCTTCGAGCTGCTCGTCAATAAACCACTTCATGAACTGCATGGTGCGGTAGTCATTAACTGCATCAGCTGCTGCATAAATGTCGTTGATGAGACTGGTTACATACTTCTCATGCTCGAGGCCTGCCTCCAATGGCTCCAATGGAGTGTTGAATACCTTGTCTGGCTGGTCAATAGCAAGAAGCTTTACCTTTTCGCCGTTGTCATGAAGGTAGTTGCGGAAGATCAAAGCATGATCACGCTCTTCCTGAGCCTGAATTTCATACCAATTTGCATAGCCGTCCAAGCCAAGCTCTTCATAGTAGTCAGCCATAGAGAGATACAAATATGCAGAATAGAGTTCTTTGTTAATCTGGTCGTTGATAAGTTCATATACTTTTGCGTCCATGAAAATTCCTTTCATTTCAAAATCTTACTATTAATGATAACCGTTCTTAATAAGAGTTACGAGACTTTTTATCAGCAATTAACAAATTTATTGCGTACACTTTAAACTCGGGGAACTAAGGTTGCGAAAAGCAGGTGCTCGCCGCCGCTTATATTCGTGCACGCTGCGCATACTCATACCCACGTACGCGCTGCTTGCGCTGTTTGCCCTCAGCACACGCTCCTTTCGCAGCACGCTGCAAGCAATCCCTCGCCTATTTCTTTGGTGCCTGCTGGAGAAGCCATCCACCATCAGCAAAGAGAATTTGTCCGGTAACGTAGGAGGCATCTTCGCTTACTAAAAAGAGAACACAGTTAGCAATTTCATCCTTGGTGCCCCTTCGGCCGAGCACCAAGCTATCGCGCATGTTCTGCTCTGCTTCAGGGTTTTCATACGCAGCCGCATTCAAATCGGTTGGGATAGATCCTGGGCCAACCGCGTTAACGCGAATTCCCAAATCACCTAAATCGTGTGCAAAGGTACGTGTCAAAGAATTCACACCTGCTTTGCAAAGGTTATAAAGTGGCGTTGCAGGACCCGTAAGCATAGAGCTTACCGAGCTAATATTAACAATTGCCGAGCCTCCTCCGTGCTGACGATGGTACTGTGCAAACCACTGGCACGTATAAAACGGCGCCTTCAAATTGATAGAAATGTTGCGCTCCCAGGTTTCTTCGTCCACGGTTCCAATAGGCGTGGCCTCCCAAGTACCCGCATTGTTTACCAAAACATCAAAGCTGCCAAAATGGTCCACTACCTCTTGGAAAAATCGGTCAATTTCAGCTGGGTTTGAGACGTCACAGCTTTTATAAAAAACGCGCGATTCGTCCTGTTCAGGAGCTTGTTCTGCCAACTGAGCAACAAGTTCTTCGCTATTGCGTGAAGAACGACCACAGATAGCAACGTTTGCGCCAGACTCCAAAAAACGCTCGGCAATTCTTCTGCCAATTCCGCGCGCCGCGCCCGTCACCACAACAGTAGAATTTGAAAAATCGTATGTATTCATGTTTACCCCTCAAAACTAGTCAGCCACAAAAGAGCTGAATATTTTATTTAGACAGTTTATCGAATAAATTGAACAAGAGAATAAACCTGTTAAAGAAGAGGTTGTCAAAACAAGCCAAAAAACGAACGCTTACAACTGTCCACTAGGTCAAATTGAGCTCTTACAAGTTGGGCAGGTTAAAGCAGAACTTCGGCCCGCCCAAGCTGTGACCCTACTCCAAACTTAAATACCTTCCCAACAGACACTTCGACAGATTAGATTGGCTCAAAACACCAATCTGCTTGACGCCCCTCCATATTCAACATCTTTCTGGCATTTGTGGACTATTCGCCACCGAAATAGATGCTGGTCATTGAATGGGTTTTCACCCTCTCGTACCATATTGACTCAGCAAACAAAACCTAGGGTAAACGGAGAAGCATTTTCATGATTGGCGTTATAGATGTTGGAGGAGGCCTTCGCGGCGCATACGGAGCAGGCGTTTTTGACTGGTGCCTGGACAACAAGGTATCCTTTGATTGCTGCACGGGAGTCTCTGCAGGAAGCGCTAATCTCTCATCTTTTATTGCCGGACATTACGGAAGAACTCTTCGTTTTTACCGAGACTACAGCAATCATCCTGAATACATGGGGCCAAAAGCGCTTATGAAGTCGGGTTCGTACTTAGACCTTGACTACATCTACGGCACACTTTCAAATCATGACGGCCAAGACCCTCTTGATTATCAAGCTATGGTCAACTCTGGTAAACAGTTCTATATCGTCACAACCGATGCTACCTCTGGAACTCCAGCTTATTTCTCAATGGACGATATGTGGCAGGACAATTACGCCCCTCTCAAAGCATCGAGCTCTATTCCTCTTGCCTGCAAACCGTATGAAATTGGAGGGCGTGCTTATTATGACGGCGGCGTAAGTGACCCTATCCCCCTGGATTTTACCTTTAGAAAAGGATGCGAAAAGATTGTTTTGATTCTCACCAGGCCAGAGAATTTTTATCGTGATCCAAAAAAAGACGAGCTCTCAGGAAAGCTGTTGAGCAAAACGTATCCAAATGCGGGAAAAGCACTCATGCAACGAGCCAAAACCTACAATAGGCAGCTTGATGAAGCAAAGAAACTTCGCGAAGAAGGAAAAGTGCTCATTCTTGCTCCCGATAGCATTGAGGGAATGGACACCTTAACTAAAGATGCAGCGCTGATTCAAAACCTGTACGACAAAGGCTACCAAGGCGCAAAGCAAATTCGCGAATTTCTTGAGCTGAACTAACGGGCCTCACTGCTGGCCTGCAGTCTTTACATTGGTCCTGCAGTTCTCACCGTTAAGCCACGCCCGCCTTTCCTTAATGAGATGGTTCCTACAGCTAACGCTTCACGCCCCTGCGCTCAGCCACGCACTACTCATCTACTAAATGCTTCGTGCGAATAAAATGACCTTCTTGCATAGCAGCAAACGTTGCCACTACACACGCCGGTATAGCAGCAACGTTGCTTGCTGTTAGGAACAGCAACGGGACTATCGAGCAAATCACTCACGCCGCACCACGTATACAGCCCCCAAAAGAGGGCTGTATATGGCGATGCTATCAGCGGCAAAACTGATGCAAGTATTCTGGTTGCACTAATAACGTTTGGCAGCATGACTTTACTAAATGCTTGGTTCTTTTGACGCTTACTTTGACGCTAGCTAGAGCTCGGCTTATCACTAACGAGCTTGCTTCACCACTAAAACACTACGCTATAAATGAAGCGTTTGCTTGTTTCCTTTTTATACGTTGTTTGGAGCGAGACACCAAGTTTTACTCCAATACCCTTCAAGCTCGCATCAATAGTCTCTGCGTAATTTGCGCTCATAGTTGAGTTAGAAGAAGCGGTTACATCAATGCTGTATTCCGTCATGATGTTTGCCGACTCTTCTCCAAGACGATTAGCTATCAAAGAATTAATTTCGACATCATTCCTGAAGTATCTCAACTTAGGCTTCGTTGGTTCAACATCGCCCGTCATTCTTTCGAAGAAAACAATGCTTTTAGAAGTATCTTCCAGGGAAGAAGTCTCTGCCCTACCGCCGAGTCCCACAGATTCCTTCATCTTTGGAGCTTTCAAGTTTCCTTTAAGGTCTACTTTTGTGTTCTTTTCTGCTTGGATGCTTTCCTTTTCGAACACCTTAAGGCTGCATTCTTTTGCGCCCAGGCAACGCGCAATCATTTTAAGCTCACTGATTTGGTCTCGTCTACAGATATCGATATACTGGCTCAGCTCAATATACCTTTCAAAATCATACGGATCTCTCAAATAGACCGCGTCACAGGTTGCTCGTGGGTAGAACGAGAGGCAACTCATTTCAATTGCCTCTTCATAAAGGCACATAATTTCTGGCTTAACCTTGGTCTCCATCCAACCAATTGCGCCTTCACAAACATCGATTCCCTTTCGTAAATCTTCGTCTCTAATTACGATAATCTTTGGCCTGTCGAAGGAAGGGTCAGCATATTCTTCCGGGAACAAAGGATTGTACTTTTTCATGCGGTAGTCGTACCTTGCACTGTTCTTTACATCATTAGCAACCGTGAGACCTTCCTGAACGGAATCCGCAACATTGCCCGCTAATTCCGTTGCACCTTCTGCAGTCTGGCTTGCTCTTTTTGAAGCTTCATCAATTAATCCCGGAACAGCTTCTGCTGTTTTGGAAGCCACCATCTCCGCAGTTTGACCAACCGCCTTTGCCGCATTCTTTAACGTTCCTAAAGGATTCTTCTTGATTCCCATTTTTCGCCCCCTCATCTCGAAAATTGAACTATTCCATTATATAGTTTGTAAATTTCGCGAAGCGGAGATGCTTAGAGAATTAGGAACTTAACCTTCCGTTTAGCTGCGGATTTAAAACGAAGACCACCCAAAAGGCATTCTTACGGAAAACCAATCCTGAAAAACAAAAAAGCCACCGAGAGGTGACTTGAAATTTTTTGGTCGCGGGGGGCGGATTTGAACCACCGACCTTCGGGTTATGAGCCCGACGAGCTGACCAGGCTGCTCCACCCCGCACTATGTAATGCGTCTAACGCAAGAAAATATTATAGCAAGCTTTTATCTTTTCGCAACCCCTAATTTTGAGATTTTTTGCGCTCGGTTTAGCTACTATTCCTGCCAGAAATTCGCCAAGAATCAAACTGCTTTGCGCTGCTTCTCTCTGCACCTTCGGCAATCCAACAATCAGCTCAGCCAACTTAACCCTTGAGCACATCCGAAAGAACGCCAATAAACTCATCAACATCAATTGGCTTAGCAATGTGGCCATTCATGCCCGCTTCTTGAGCCTTCTTCTTATCTTCCTCAAACGCATTTGCAGTCATAGCAACAATCACAACATTTGCCTTTTCAGGATCATCCAACGCCCTAATCTGACGAGTTGCCTCATAACCATCCATATTAGGCATCTGGATATCCATCAAAACAATGTCAAATGCACCAGGCTCTGCTTCCTTAATCTTATCAAGCGCAACTTGTCCATCATTAGCTGTCTCAATAGTGAAGCCGTAGATTTCCAAAAGCTCGGTTGCAATTTCTCGGTTGAGCTCATTGTCTTCAACAACAAGAATATTCTTGCCCTCAAACATTTCTTCTTCAGCATCTGGGAGGATATCGTCTCTTTCCTGCTCAAGCTTTCCAAGCGCACAAAGAAGCGAGTCTCTCAGGTCAGACATAAACATTGGCTTAGAGCAGAATGCGGTAACACCGGCTTCCTTTGCTTCTTCTTCAATTTCTACCCAGTCATATGCCGTCAGAATAATGATAGGTTTATCAAGGCCCACTTCTTTGCGAATCTGCCTGGTAACCTCAATACCATTCATGTCAGGAAGCTTCCAGTCAATAATATAGGCGCAGAATTCGTTGTTGAGCTCAACTGCCTGCTTAGTGCGAAGCACTGCTTCCTTACCAGACAAGGTCCATTCAGCCTTCATGCCAACCTTGGTAAGCATCTTGGTAACGCTATCACAAGTATCGAAGTCATCATCAACAACAAGAGCTCGCAGTCCTTCAAGCTCTTCAATTGGTTTAACGCTGCGACGTTCTTTTTGAAGCCTCAACTTGAGCGTAACAACAAACTCAGATCCCTTACCCTGTTCGGAAATAACCTCAATAGTGCCACCCATCATATCAACAATGGTCTTCGTAATGGCCATACCCAAACCAGTACCCTGAATACGGCTTACGGTAGAGGTGCGCTCACGCTCAAATGGCTCGAAGATGTGCTCGGCAAATTCAGGGCTCATGCCAATGCCATTATCTTTAACCCTGAACTCATAAATGCCTTCACCCGCAGGAGCATTATTCTTTTGAGAAACGCGAATGGAAACCTGTCCTCCAGGTTGAGTAAACTTCACCGCGTTAGTAATAAGGTTCAAGAGCACTTGGTTAAGGCGCATCTTGTCACAATAGACATCCTCATCAACAACATCCAAAACATCCATGAACAAATCAAGCTGCTTTGCATTTACCTGTGTTGAAATGATGGTTCTTACATCATGGAGAACATCGGAAAGATTTACCTCTGTCTCTTCAAGTCTAATCTTGCCGCTTTCAATACGACTCATATCCAAAATGTCATTAATGAGAGACAACAGACGGTTACTTGAAGACAAAATCTTGGTTAAGTAATCCCTAACTTTCTCTTCATTATCTGTGCTGGTCAATGCAAGCGTTGCATAACCAATAACCGCATTCATTGGTGTACGAATGTCATGACTCATATTTGAGAGGAAGGTACTCTTGGATCTATTAGCGGCCTCAGCTACTAATAACGCATTTTCAGCGGTCTTGTTAAGACGCTGCAATTCTTTATTAGTTTCCTGTTCCATCTCATACTGGCGCTTATTGGATTGCGCGCGCAACAAGCTTCCTGCTGCAACAATTACCAAGAAGGCGAAGAGCGCAAAGCACACCGCCAACAAAGTAATGGTGCTGTTAACCATGTTCATAGTATTAACCGCAACATGCTCTGCAGGAATAAGCAACATCAGAGTGGTTTCAAAGGTAGTAACTTGGGTAAGCGCATAGAAGTATTCAACGCCATTAATTTTTACATTCGGGGATGCTGACAAAAATCCGTACCAAAATAGTAACGGAAAGGACGTCAGATGTA
>JBJEKV010000079.1:0-4074 GCA_051878815.1 Anaerotardibacter sp.
GTCCTGATGGCATTGGTTATCAACGCGAGTATTCTTTGGCACCGGTTGCAAAATATCTCTCTGACGTTCTTGGTCAGAAGGTTGTTTTCGTAGGTGACATTATTGGTTACCACGCTCAGGAAGTAGTTGCTTCCCTTAAGCCTGGTCAGGTTGCAATGTTGGAAAACTTACGCTTCGATCCGCGCGAAAAGAAGAACGATCCTGAGTTCGCTAAAGAATTGGCAAGCTTGGCTGATGTGTTCGTCAATGACGCATTTGGTGCAGCTCATCGTGCTCATGCTTCTATTTCAGGTGTTACTGAATTCCTTCCATCATATGCAGGCACCTTGATGCTTAAAGAGTTCCATACCTTAAAGACAAAACTTGATGATCCAATTCGTCCTTGCTGTGCAATCCTTGGTGGTTCTAAAGTTTCTGACAAGATTAAGATTATTGATGCACTCATTGAAAAGTGTGACACCGTTATTATTGGTGGCGGTATGTGCTTTACCTTCTTGTTGGCACAGGGCTACGAAGTTGGTAAGTCTTTGAAGGAAGTTGATTGGGTAGATAGAGCACGTGAGACCCTTGAGCGCGCAGAAGCAAAGGGCGTAAAGATTCTCCTCCCAACCGACGTTGTATGTGCACCTGCTGTTGCTGAAGGTGTAGATATTCAGGTTACTCCAGTAGGTGAGATTCCTGATTACATGATGGGTCTTGATATTGGTCCTGAGACCGTAAAAGAATACACGCGTGCAATTCTCCAGGCAAAGACCGTATTCTGGAATGGTCCAATGGGCGTTTTCGAATTGAAGCCATTTGAAGCAGGTACTAAGGGTGTTGCAGTAGCCGTTGCTGCTGCAAAGGAAGCAACCACCATTATTGGTGGCGGTGACTCCGTAGCTGCAGTTAATAAGTTTAATTTAGGTGATCAGATGACCTTTATTTCCACCGGTGGTGGCGCTTCTATGAAGCTTGTTCAGGGCGATGATCTTCCTGGTATTGAAGCATTGAAATAATCAGAAAGTGATTGGTTAACTATGAGCAAGTATATGATGGTAGGCAACTGGAAGATGAACAAAACCGTTTCTGAAGCGGTAGTTCTTTCCCAGCAGCTTTGCAATTATTTCAATCGCAAGTGGGAAAACGTTGATATCGTTTTGTGCCCTCCTGCAATTGACTTGAAAGCGGTATATACCGTTCTTGATTTCGATAAAACTGAAATCGAAATTGGTGCTCAGAACGTTCATTGGGAAGAGTCTGGCGCCTATACGGGAGAAATTTCTATCCCAATGATTAAAGACGTTGGCTGCAAGTATTGCATTGTGGGCCATTCCGAGCGTCGTGAATATTTTGGCGAAACTGATCAGGATGTTAACAAGAAGGTTAAAGCTTTGGTTGCTGCAAATCTTTGCCCAATTGTTTGCGTGGGTGAGTCGCTCCATTTGCGCGATAAGGGAACGTATCTTGAGTTCATTACTGCTCAGGTACGTGCAGCTCTTGCGGGCGTTGATGAAATTGGCATTACTAAAGTAGTAATGGCTTATGAGCCCGTATGGGCTATTGGCACTGGTCGTACTGCATTGCCTGAGCAAGCTCAGGAAGTATGCCAGGCAATTCGCGAAACAGTAGCTGACATGTTTGGTGCTTCAGTTGCTGAGGAAATGCAGATTCTCTACGGTGGATCAGTCAATGAATCCAATGTAGGTCAGCTTCTTGCACAGATAGATATTGATGGTGGTTTGGTAGGAGGCGCTTCTCTCCAGGCAAAGACTTTCAAAAATCTTATCGAAGCGGCAAGTCAGGCATAAGCTGCAGGTTATTACTGCGAACTAACTTACAAACTAAAACACGAATCGGGACCGGAGGTAAAAACTCCGGTCTCTTTTTATTTGGTGGATTAGCTCACATGCAGGGGTATTTTTCTGTATGATAATTCGGTTGCAATATTTATTTGTAAAGGGATTTACATGACTGATAAACAGAATCTTACTTTGCCAGCTGCGCTCATTATTATGGATGGTTTTGGTCTTGCACCAGAAGGTCCTGGCAATGCAATCAGCTTGGCTCAGACTCCTCATTTGGATGAACTTTTCGCACAGTGCTCACATACAACCCTTGATGCTTCCGGAAACCCAGTTGGTCTTCCTAAGGGTCAGATGGGCAACTCTGAAGTTGGCCATCTCAATATCGGCGCAGGCCGCGTAGTCTTCCAGGAATTAACGCGTTTGGATAATGCGTGCGAGACGGGTTCTATTCGCCAAAATGAAGTACTGGTTAATGCTTTTAATCAGGCAAAGGAAAACGGCGGCACCCTCCATTTCATGGGTCTTTTGAGTGATGGTGGCGTTCATTCCAACAATGCTCACCTCTATGCACTTTTGAAAATGGCTGATGAAATGGGCGTTCCAAACGTAGCGGTTCATTGCTTTATGGACGGTAGAGACGTTCCACCTTCCTCCGGTATTGGCTATGTTGAGGAATTGGAAAAGGAACTTTCTTCGCTTACATCTACCCAGGCTGGAATTGCTACTATTAGCGGCCGTTATTATGCTATGGACCGCGACAATAGATGGGAACGCGTTGAACAGGCATGGAACACCATGTGGAACGGCGCAAATCCTTCCGAACTTTCCTGCGTGGATGCTATGAAGAAATCGTATGACGAAGGAATTACTGACGAATTTGTTGTACCTATGAGCTTTGATTATGCAGGAGCAAGTGCCAAGGATGTGTTTGTGTTCTTCAACTTCCGTCCTGATCGCGCTCGCGAGATTTCTCGTGCGCTCTGTGATGAAGCTTTTGAAAACTTTGAGCGTAAAGGTTGGGAGAAGCCTGGTTTTGTTTGCTTAACCGAGTATGACCCAACTATTCCTGCTCCTATTGCGTATCCAAAAGAGACGCTTACGGCAGTTTTGGCTGACGTTCTTGCTGAAAATGGTTTGAAACAGTACCACATTGCTGAGACCGAAAAGTATGCTCACGTAACGTTCTTCTTGAATGGCGGCTTGGAAACTCCAAAGGATTTTGAGGAACGCAAGCTTATTGCTTCGCCAAAGGTTGCTACCTACGATTTGCAGCCTGAAATGAGCGAGCCAGAGGTTGCTGATACCTTAGCTCAGGCAATTCTTAATGACGAAGCGGATGTTTATCTTGTTAACTTCGCAAACTGCGATATGGTTGGTCACACCGGCGTAGTTTCTGCAGCACAAAAAGCAGTAGAAGCAGTAGACGAAGGTGTTGGCAAGGTAGTTGCTGCTCTTAAGGAAAAGGGTGGCGTTGGTCTTCTCACCGCAGACCATGGCAATGCTGATTGCATGATTGCCGAAGATGGCTCACCTCATACCGCACATACCACCAATCCTGTTCCTTTGGTTATGCTCGATTTTGCTCAAAAGGGTTATACCTTGAAGCATGAGCGAGGAGCACTATCGAATATTGCGCCTACACTTTTGGAGATGATTGGTATTTCAGCGCCAGAAGAAATGACTTCACCTTCTTGGCTTGAATAATCTTTGCGAATTTGTATAATATATCTTTCGTATGCACTAAAAATGTATTAAGGATTTAAATTGTCACCAGTTGCTATTATTTTTACTATTACTCTTATTCTTTCAGGTATTGGCTTGGTTGTATTCGTTCTTTTGCACTCCGGCAAGGGTACGGGTATTTCCGAGATGATTTCTTCTTCTATGTACAACACTCAGTCAGGTAGCATTGTCGAGAAGAATCTTGATCGCTTGACTCTCATCTGCGTTGCAGTGTTTATCATTTCCCTCATCGTTTTGATGATTACCTATCCTCAGGGAACAATTGGAGCATAAAATCCATTTTTTACTTGCAATGATGCAAGCTTTTGATAATATGGATAAGGCTTAATTGCATGTCGGAGTGGTGGAACGGCAGACACGCTAGCTTGAGGTGCTAGTGCCTAATTACCGGGCGTGCGGGTTCAAATCCCGCCTCCGACACCAGTGGAAATTAAAAGAAGCGCGAAAGCGCTTCTTTTTTTTCGGTCATTTTCCTTATTTCGCGTACTACGGGATAGCGGACAAAAAGTGTGTCTGATTTTAGGCGTTGACGCAGGTCAGCGCC
>JBJEKV010000080.1:0-4065 GCA_051878815.1 Anaerotardibacter sp.
AGCTTTTTCTTCGCCTACTTCGATGCTTTTGTTTTCTTGTCCTAGCTGAATTTGAGCATAAAAAAAGAGCTGATAATCAGCTCTTTTGAGTAGCAACTGGTGCCGGAGGCGGGATTTGAACCCGCACGTCTCTCGACAACGGTTTTTGAGACCGCCGCGTCTGCCGTTCCGCCACTCCGGCGCAAGTACAAATTATAGCAACGAACAAATTCTTTGCAAGTCTTTTCCGAAAAATCACTAATGATTCTAAGAAAAAGCTTTATCTGTGCTCTTTTTATCTATTACGTGCTTTACCTGTTCTTTCCTGGGCTACTATTGTAAAAGCAATTCTTAACCGTTAAAAAGAGTACAAGAAAAGAAAACGAAGATACGAGCTACCTGTCTGATATGAAGAGCGAACAATCTAAAACTCCTCCCATAAATTCCGAAAAGCAAAAACCACGCGTTCTGGTGGTCCATGCTTCTGTTGGTTCAGGTCATAAGAGCGCAGCCGTTTCAACGGTTCAGGCCTTAGAGATCTTGAAACAGCAGACTGATTCTGAATTGGGCAAAGGGATAGAGGTTCCTGAAGATTTAGAAGTTGAGCTTATCGACATTCTTGATTTTGGACGTATCAAGTTCGACGGAAATAAAACCGCTTCGATGTTTACGGGGCCAACACGCCCAATCTACGACATTTTGTGGCGCTATAACTTTACAGGCAGACTTCTTTGGGGTGGCGGAACGGTATGGGCTCGCATTATGTTCCCTGCGTTTACTGACTACATCAAAAAGAATCCTCCTTTTGCGGTAATTTGTACACATATTACCGCGGCTAACGTGGCAGTTGGTTCAAAAATGATTACCGGCCAGCAGTTTCCTATTGTTTGCGTCCCAACGGATTATGAAACAGAAGGATTCTGGCCTCATAAAGAAGCTGATCTTTTCTGTGTTTCTAACGAATATATGGCAGAAACTCTTCGTGCGCGAAAAGTAGATGACAGTCGCATTTGCATTACCGGTATTCCGGTGAGGTCGCCATTTTTGGCAAAGCCTGATCCGGAAGAGATGAAGAGAAAATTCGGCTTTCCTGAGGATAAAACTATTGTTCTTGCGTTGGCTGGATCTCGCTTGCAGCAACCATATGTTCACTTCAGGGAAACTATCTGCGGTTTGCTTGAGCATGCGAAGGAATTTCCTGACACGCACCTGGTAATTATTTCTGGTGCGGATGCTGACTATGCAAATCGAGTAAGAAAGCTCGCTTGTGATTTAGGACTTGAAAACGTATCAGTATTTGAGTTTGTTGATGATGTGGCAGGAATGATGGCTGCAGCCGATTTGGTTATTTGCAAACCGGGCGGATTGACGGTAACAGAGTGTCTTTGTGCAGGCGTTCCTATGATATTGGTAGGAAAAGCATATGGCCAAGAGAATTGTAATGTGCGCATCTTTACTTCGTGCGGTGTTGCGGAACACGTAACCACTTTGCGAGAGCTTATTGAAGCGCTTCGTCATTATGGAGCCGATCCACTTCGTATGCGAGCTATGCTCATTAATGGTTCATATTTGAGAAAACCAGATGCGGCGTTTGCGGTTGCTCGAAGAACATTGTTGTTGGGTTATAAGTGCCAGAACAATCCGCGCCCAATCAAAAAGCATTTCATTGAGCTGTATATTGGTCATAAGCCTGCTCATAAACGTTAGATCTATAGGCTTTGCGAAAAGTTAAGTCTTGTTAGAAGCATGTATGCAAGCTTGCCTTTCTAAGCTTGTTCAGTAATAGGCATGCCCTTCAAGAGAAAGAGGAAACTATGTCTGAGGAAAACGTGACACCACAAACCGAGCTTACATCTGCACAAAAAACAGGCTGGTTTTTCGTGGGAGTTTTAATTGGTGTTGCCGGCATTTTGATTGCGAGCCTAACCAATATTGACAAGCCTTATCGAAGCGACTGTACGAAATACGCCGTAATTGGTTTCCTCGCAGAAACGCTTCTTCTGCTGTCGTTTCTTTCTTTTGGCTTTGGAGTAGCTCTCTATAACGTTTGGTAATACAATTTCACTCACTTCTTTTCGCTATAAACCTTTTTAATAATTAGCGTGGTTTATATAAATTGGTAGCGCGCTGTTCTTTTGTCTTAGCGTGCTTTATTGCCTCTTGGTAAAATGGGCAGTGGATAATCATTCAAGAGATTGGATATAAAATGGCTAATTCCGATAAAGTTTTTTTGCTGGGCCATCCTGTTGCTCATTCAAAGTCTCCCGTAACTCATAATGCAGCTTACAAACTTCTTGGTATTCCTTGGACTTATGAGCTCGCTGACCGAGCAGAAGAAAAAGACGCTATTGATTTTCTTCAGGCTGCTGATTTTGTTGGTATTAACATTACAACTCCTTACAAGCCATTAGCTTTCCAGTATTCCCAGAAGCAGGATCCATCCGCTGTTCTTGCTGGAGGCGCAAACGTTTTAGTAAAAACTGACGAAGGCTTGATTGCTTACAACACTGACGGTAAGGGTGTTATCTGGTTCTTGAAGTATAAAGGTGTGAACTTTGACGGTGCTAAGGTAATTGTTTGCGGTACCGGCCCAACTTCTCACGCTATTACAAACGAAGCGCTTGAAGCAGGCGCTTCAGTTCATATGCTTGGCAGAGATGCTGAGCGCTCTAAGGCTAAGGTTGCTGAATACCTTCAGAAGCGCATTGATCTTGGTCTAGAAGACTTTACTGGCAAGCTTGAGGGTAACTCTTACGAGGCAGCTCAGGATACTATCAAAGAAGCTGACATCATTATTGATGCTACCGTTCTTGGCATGAAAGAAGGAGACCCTGCAGCGTTTGATGTGGCTCTTCTCAACGACAAGCAGGTAGTTATGGACGTTGTATACGGCCATGGTGTTACTGCTATCAACCAGGGTGCTCAAGATGCAGGCGCAACCTTCTATGATGGTGGCGGAATGCTGGTAGCTCAGGCAGTTGAGACTATCAGAATTTGGGCAGAAGCAAACGGTATTGAGCCTTCTTGTACTTGGGATAAGGTATTCGAAGAGATGGTTCGTGCAGGCGGATTCGAGAACATCCTGTAAGTATGAAAGTTTCTATTTATACTGACGGTGCAGCTCGTGGGAATCCAGACGGTCCAGGAGGTTATGGAACCGTGCTTGAGTATGTAGCTCCTGATGGAACGCTTCATACAAAAGAACTTTCGCAAGGGTATAAAAAAACCACCAATAATCGCATGGAGCTCATGGCGGCAATTGTGGGTCTTGAGGCATTAAAAGTACCGTGCGAAGTGGACTTGTACTCGGATTCTAAATATGTGGTAGATGCTTTTAACCAGCATTGGATTGATGGTTGGATTAAGAAGGGCTGGAAACGAGGGGGTAACCAGCCGGTAAAAAACATTGATTTGTGGAAGCGTTTGCTTGAGGCGAAAAAGCCTCATAAAGTAACGTTCAACTGGGTTAAAGGTCATGACGGTCATGAACAAAATGAACGCTGTGACTTCCTTGCAACCTCTGCAGCCGATGGAGACAACCTGATTGATGATGTGGTTGCTCAGCAGAATTCGCTCTTTTAGTTTTGCCAGATTGGGGGATTGGGACAAACTATTGAGAGAGAAGCTGTTGGTGAAAGCTCTTTAGAGAAACGCTCGCAAGAGCGTTTCTTTTTTTCTGAGCTCAATAACATACGGTGCCTTTGAGATTATGGAGATCCCGGCGCGCCAGCTGAAATGTCGAAGGTCATCCAAAGTACGGGGAATCGAGGGGTCTACGAGGTGTAGTTCGTGGTGGGCGCGCCAGCCAAAGCGCTGCGCACCTCTTCCTTACCATAGAGAGGAAAAAATCTGGTTTATGGGTGAAAAACCTTCATAATAGAGTTCGTTAAAAAAGCACTGTCTTGATGCTTTGATAATGCTTAAACAAACGCATTTGGCAGTAGAGTACGTGAAGTGAAAAGGTAATTACTATGATTAATGAAACAATGTATCAGCTGGGTAGCGCTCCCTCTGCAATTCGCGAGCTATTTGCTTATGGCCTTGCACGAAAGGCTGAAATTGGTGAGGATAAGGTGTTCGACTTCA
>JBJEKV010000081.1:0-4051 GCA_051878815.1 Anaerotardibacter sp.
AATATCTTTCTGGAAAAAAGACTTATTCTGCTACGAAGCCCATTTCTTCAAGAGCATGAGCACATTTCTCGCATACATCAGGATGTGCAGCGTCAGTTCCCAAGTCACGGAAATTCCAACAACGTGGGCACTTTTCCTTAGAAGACTTAGAGATGCTTACTGACCATTCATCTCCTGCTTCAAATTCGATACCAGAGATGATAAGCAATTCCTCATAGAAGGAAGAAGGACGAGCAGAGAGAACCTCGAATGATGCAGCTGGAACCGTAACGGTAACAAATGCTTCCTGGCTCTTGTTGATTACCTTTTCGCCACGCTTCTCTTCCAAAGCCTTGGTTACTTCATCACGAAGAGCAAGAATCTCCTGGAAGTCAGCCTCGAGTGCTGCCTCAACACCTTCTGGGATAGCAGGTACGAAGTCAGTCTTTTCAGGCCATCCTGCAAGCTGAACTGATTCCTCATGATTGTCAGCTGCAAGCTTTTCTGGGTAGCACTGCCATACTTCTTCAGTAGTGAAGGAAATGATTGGAGAAAGGATGCGAACCAAAACTTCCAATACGTTCAAAAGTACGGTCTGAGCAGAACGACGAGCGCTGTCTGTTGGAGCCAAGGAATACAAGCGATCCTTTACCGCATCCAAATAAACTGCAGACAAGTCACCAACAATGTAGTCGTAAATCAAACGATATACATGGTGGAATTTATAGGCATCGTATGCAGCGTTAACTTCGTCAAGAAGACGCTGGAGACGAACTAATGCCCACTTGTCAAAGTCTTCCAACTCATCCCAAGAGGTGATTGCATCTTCGTTGCCAAAATCATAGAGGTTAGCCAACAAGAAGCGCATAGTATTACGAAGCTTACGATAGGTATCGGAAGTACGCTTCAAAATCTCGTCAGAGATGCTTACGTCCTGAGAGTAGTCAACAGAAGCAACCCACAAACGCAATACGTCAGCACCATACTGATCCATAACGTCAGCAGGATCTACACCATTGCCCAAAGACTTGGACATCTTCCTGCCTTCACCGTCAACGGTAAAGCCGCAGTGCATAACACTCTTATAAGGAGGAACGCCGTATGCACCAATAGAAGTAAGAAGTGAAGACTGAAACCAACCGCGATGCTGGTCAGAGCCTTCCAAGTACATATCTGCTGGAAAGTAGAGGCCTTCGTCACTGCGATGCTTACATACGGAAGTATGAGAAACACCAGACTCCCACCATACGTCCAAAATGTCAGACTCAGGAATTACCTCTTCGCAACCACAGGAAGGACAGCAAGTGCCCTCTGGCAAGTATTCCTTAGGTTCACGAATAAACCAAGCGTCTGCGCCCTCTTTATCGAAGAGGTCAATTACGGCATCAAAGGTTGCCTCATTTGCAACGGTAGTGCCACACTTAGCGCAACGGAATACCGGGATTGGAACACCCCAAGAACGCTGACGAGAAATACACCAGTCAGGACGTTCGGAAACCATAGAGCCAATACGGTTCTTAGCCCAAGAAGGAATCCACTCAACCTGGTTATTGATTGCGTCCATTGCCTTTTCACGCAAGTCATTTTCATCCATAGAAACGAACCACTGGTCTGTTGCACGGAAAATAACTGGCTGATGACAACGCCAGCAGTGTGGGTAGCTGTGATTGATGTCAACATGAGCTACCAAGGTGCCCTGCTCTTTGAGCCATTCAATGATTGCAGGGTTAGCATCATCAACATTCATGCCCGCAAAGTAAGGTACTTCATCAGTGAAGCAGCCGTTATCATCAACTGGCATGATGATAGGAATATCAAATTCAAGACCTACCAAGTAGTCATCCTGACCATGACCAGGAGCAGTATGAACTGCACCAGTACCAGAATCAAGCGTTACATGGTTACCATAAATAATTTTGCCCTTTAAGTCCTGGCGAATTGGGCAGGTGTAAGTAATGCCACAGAGCTCAGTGCCCTTCATCATTACCATTTCACCCTGAGCGTCTTTTACGATTTCATAAGAAGACCAACCAGCAGTTTCTGCAACCTTCTCAATGAGCTCGTAAGCCATAACAAGGAACTTGCCCTCAACGTTGAGCATTACGTAGTCTGCATCAGGAGCCAAACATACCGCAGCATTTGCAGGCAAAGTCCAAGGAGTGGTAGTCCAAATCAAGATGTATGCAGGATCAACAACGCCTGCAGCAGCAAAAGGAGCAGGTACTTCGTCAAGCAAGAAGTTTACGAAGATGGATGGAGAAACTTCATCACCGTACTCGATTTCTGCTTCAGCAAGAGCAGTGTGGCATTCTTTACACCAGTGAATTGGCTTACGGCCACGATATACAGAACCCTTAAGGTACATATCCTTGAAGATTTCAACATTACCTGTTTCAAAGTTAGGAGTGAATGTCAGATAAGGGTTTTCCCAGTCAGCATTTACGCCCAAACGCTTAAAGCCTTCGCGCTGAACGTTAACGTACTTTTCCGCCCATTCACGACAAAGACGACGAAGAGTTGGCTGATCAATCTGAGCCATTTTTTCAGGGCCAAGGGTTACTTCAACCATGTGCTCGATTGGCTGACCATGGCAGTCCCAACCAGGAATGTAAGGGGTGTAGTAACCACGCTGAGCATGAGACTTCAATACGAAGTCTTTCAAAATCTTGTTGAATGCATGACCAACATGAATTGGGCCATTTGCGTATGGAGGGCCGTCATGAAGAACAAAAGGCTTGTTGTCCTTATTCTTCTCGAGAACCTTGTGATAGATATCAATATCGTTCCAAAATTCCAAGCGCTTTGGCTCATTCTTTGGTAAGTTACCACGCATAGGGAAATCTGTTTGCGGCAAGTTCATTGTATTCTTGTAGTTATTAGCCACCAGATCAACCTTCCTTAACTGTCTTGTCTGCCTATAAAAAACACGTAATGCGTTATACAAAATTACATGTTTGACCTCTTAAATTGACCTCTTTTTCCATAACAAAAAGAGACACTATGTGCCAAACTCCAAAAGTATACCCCAAGTAGCAATAATATCCCCTGAAAAGCACAAGGATTATTCGGTGTGAAAGCCTATTTTTTCGCCTCTTTTTATCTTTGTTGAAGCGTTTTCACTATCTCACATGGGTATTTGGAGAAAATGTCCACACGAGCACTAAATGGGAGTTTTTTCCTAAACAAGAGTACAATGAGGAATTACAGTCACTTAAGAAATCATATCTGCTTGGATGAGCGAAAGGCGTGAGTTTACGTATGACATACGAAATCTATACTGATTCTTCTTGTAATCTGAAAGAAGAATCAATCGATGAGCTAGGATTGCACATCCTTCCCCTCACCTTCCTAATTGACAACAACGAATATATTGCCTATCTCAAAGGCCAGAAAACCGATCTTGGCCAGTTCTACACCATGATGAGAGAAGGGAAAGTAATTACCACTTCCCTTCCAAAAATGGCTGACTCCAAAGCTCAACTTGAAGAGACCTTGCAATCAGGCAAAGATGTTCTCTATCTTGGTTTTTCGAGCGCTCTTTCCGGAACGTACGAAGCTACCAAATTAATCTGTGACTCTTTGGCAGAAAAATACCCTGACCGAAAAGTTATGTGTGTTGAAACCAAAGCAGCCGCATTAGGCGAAGGTATGCTTGTTTATCATGCAGCCAAAATGGCTCAAGAAGGAGCATCTATCGAAGAAGTTGCCAAGTGGGTTGAAGACAATAGATCTTCTGCGTGCCACTGGTTTACTGTTGACGATTTAATGTTCCTTTTTAGAGGCGGACGCGTATCGCGCACTTCTGCGTACGCGGGTACTCTTTTGAAAATCAAACCCGTTCTTCATGTTGATGACAACGGTGCTCTTATCCCAATGGCCAAGGTTAAAAGTCGCAAAAAGAGCATTCAAGCTTTGGTAGACAAGATGGAAGAACTTGCAAACGATGACGTTAAAGATCAAACCATCTTTATTTCTCACGGCGATTGTTTAGAGGAGGCGGAGCATCTCCAGGAGCTTATTACTGAGCGTTTTGGATGCACCAACTTTTATGTAAATCTCCTGGATCCGGTAA
>JBJEKV010000082.1:0-4038 GCA_051878815.1 Anaerotardibacter sp.
TTAACAAATTATTTTTTTAACGCAACAAAATTTGCTTGAAATTGCAAAAAAAGCTAATCTAACTCTGACAAAAATCTTCTTTATAGTAAAAACCGAGTCTCTTATAGAGCAGGAGTACCTATGGCTTTCGACAATTGGAATTGGTTTATCCGCCTTGCGGAGAAGGGCAATTTCACCAAAGCTGCTGATGTTTTGCAAATTTCCCAACAAACCCTGAGCGCGCGTTTAGCTACCCTCGAAAAGGAACTTGATGCAAAGCTTATTGTTCGCGGTACTCCGCTTTCACTCACTCCTGCTGGACAAGCATTTCTCTTGTATGCACGTGAACAGCAGCAGGCTCAATTCGACTTGCTTCGTCAAATTGGTGAGGCTACGGGTAATGGTTTCGGCGAATTAAAGATTGGTATCTCAACCATCCGCGGCAGAACCTTGATGCCAGGCATTATTAAGAAAGTAACCTCCAAGCTTCCTAAGGTTCGCATCATGCTCCATGAAGGAACTAACCGCGAGCTTATTCGCATGGCTGAACATGGCGAAGTTGATGCAGTAATTGCGCGCTTTGGCACCAACAATCCTGGTGCTATTGTTGAGCCTTTGTATCAAGAAGAGGTTGTCTGCGTTATCCACGAAGATCTTTTGTGCGAAACGCTTCAGTTGCCACTTGAGCAGGCAAAGGAAGTTTTACAGAAGGAAGGTTTGGCTTCCCTTGAGTCATGCCCATTTGCGTTAGGCATGGTTGATGACATTAGTGGCCGTATTGCGTATTCCGAGCTGCGCAATGCCGGCGTAAAACCTTACATTATTACGGCTTCCGAATCTTTAACTACGCTGATTACTATGGCATCTCAAGGTCTTGGCGCAACATTCGCTCCGCTCAACATTATTGAGAGAAGCTACATCCCTACCGACAAGTTGGTCCAACTAAGGCTCTCTTCCCAGGCTAAATACTCTATCGAGCTTGGCACTCCTATGAATGCTGAGCCATGGATTGGCATGGAAGTGTTTAGAGAAGCGCTCTTAGAAGAAGCCAAGAAGCAAAGCTCCGACTACTCTACCCAGCGCAAGATTTAAGTTTCTTTCAAGCTAAAACTAAGTCAAATCAAAAATAAATAGTTCGACTTTTTTCGTTAAAACCAGGCATTGACCTGCATTAATACTTTTACTCGGACACACCTTCTATCTGAGTAAAAGTCCCTATTGTGGTACACACCTGAAGAGAAGAAACAAAATGGGATGTCCGAAGACATCCCATTTGAATCAAGCATATTTAGTTAGCGCCTCTAAATCAGTTAGTCACCTTTAGAAGCCTGCAGTGTCTACTTTCTTAACGAGAAATGTTGTAGAAAGCATTCATGCCAGCATACTGACCTGCCATGTCAAGCTCTTCCTCGATGCGGAGAAGCTGATTGTATTTAGCAACACGGTCAGAACGGCAAGGAGCACCAGTCTTGATCTGGCCTGCGTTAGTTGCAACTGCCAAGTCAGCAATAGTAACGTCCTCAGTTTCGCCAGAACGATGAGACATAACGCAAGCATAGCCAGCCTGCTTAGCCATCTGAATTGCTTCCAAAGTCTCGGTCAAGGAACCAATCTGGTTTACCTTAATGAGAATTGCGTTTGCGCAACCAAGCTCAATACCCTTTGCAAGACGCTTGGAGTTAGTAACGAATAAGTCATCACCAACGAGCTGTACGCGGTCACCAATACGCTCGGTCAAAGCTTTCCAGCCGTCCCAGTCTTCCTCAGCCATGCCGTCTTCGATAGAGATGATTGGGTATTTGTTAACCAAAGCCTCCCAGTAATCAACCATTTCCTCGGAAGTGAACTCGCGGCCCTCACCTGCGAGAACATACTTGCCGGTTTCAGCGTTGTAGTACTCGGTAGAAGCTGGGTCCATAGCGAACATGATGTCTTCGCCTGGCTTATAACCTGCAGCTTCGCAAGCCTTAACGATGTACTGAAGTGGTTCTTCGTTAGTAGCGAAGTTTGGAGCAAAGCCACCTTCGTCACCTACGCCGCCACCCAAGCCGCTCTCATGAAGAACCTTCTTCAAGGTGTGATAGATTTCTGCGCACCAACGAAGAGCTTCAGCGAAGGATTCAGCGCCAACAGGCATAATCATGAATTCCTGGAAGTCAACGTTGTTGTCTGCGTGAGCACCACCATTGAGAATGTTCATCATTGGGGTAGGCAAAAGGTTTGCGTTTACACCACCAACATACTTATACAAAGGAAGTTCTGCAGAATCAGCTGCTGCTTTTGCGCAAGCAAGGGAAGCGCCCAAAATAGCGTTTGCGCCAAAGTTTGCCTTGTTGTCAGTGCCATCCAATGCAATCATTTCAGCATCGATTGCGCGCTGATCGTCAGCCTCCATACCAATGAGAGCATCTGCAATCTCTTCGTTAACGTGAGCAACTGCGGTCTGAGTACCCTTACCAAGGTAACGATTAGCGTCGCCATCGCGAAGTTCTACTGCTTCGAATGCACCAGTTGAAGCACCTGAAGGTACTGCTGCACGGCCCATTGCGCCGTCATCAAGAACAACTTCAACCTCAACGGTTGGGTTGCCGCGAGAGTCTAGAATTTCACGACCATACACGTCGATAATGATTCCCATTATTCCTCCTCGAGAATTTTTTTCATACTGGTATATGGTATAACAAGCACGTCAAAATCCAAAATCTAAACGGGCTTATTTTGATACAAATCCCCCTATTTAGCCCCAAAATATGCCAATTTACAAGACATACCTTTCAGTTTCGGCGTCATAACGCAAGTACGACAAGAGGTCATCCTCTTCAACCTCAAACGGATGATTAGCGCATTTTGAAGCATCAGTCAAAAGGCTTGATATTGCTTCATTGAAGAGATCATCTTCTATGGCAATATTTCCAATTACTTGGCGAATATAAGTCCTGAACTGGGCAAACGTTTCAAATCCCAAAAGTTCAAGCACCTTCTTTGCATCATCTGGGAATTCGTAGGTTTCTAAGTAGCCTGGCAAGAAGAGCGCTACCGCACTTCCGTGAGGAACGCCCATGGTGTACGTTACGGGGTAGCTCAACGCATGAGGAAGCGAAGTTCCTGTTTGCGCAATTGCCATACCCGCAATCACGCTGGCCTGCATAAAGGCATCGTAGGTTGGCTTGGAGATTTGATGAAATGCCTCTTTAACCCACAAAGCTTCCTTCACTCTTCCCCACTGACGCAATCCCTCTTGCGCATACATGCGATTGAGCGAATCAGCGTTGGTAGAAAGATAGCTCTCAATCAAGTGCGCCAGCGCATCAACACAGGTGCACTTCAACGTGTCGTATGAAGCATTCATGAGATACCTTGAATCAACCAGCGCAAGTTTAGGGAAGAACTTCGTTGCGATACTCTTCTTAGTTTGTAAGTTGTGACGAGTTAGAACCGCGTACTGCGTTACTTCACTACCAGTGCCACACGTAGTTGGAACGCAGACTACGGGATAAGCCTCAAGGTTGCCTTCGGTATACAAGGAAACCTCAGCAGTCTCAATAAACTGAGGATTCTTTGCCAAAACTGCGATACCCTTAGCAGCATCCATAGGAGATCCGCCGCCAACACCAATGAAGAAGTCGCAGCCGTGCGAAAGAGCTTCTATTGCACCTTTAGCAACAGTCTCAATAGAAGGATTACTCTCCACCTGGTCAAATACGATATAAGGAACATGATGATGTTCAAGCGCATTTTCAACGTCACGCAATGAACCATTTTCACGTGAAGAATGAGCACCAGTGACAATGCATGCTTTTGTTCCGAAAGAAGCTAATTCAGCCGAATGGCTAGGCACGCAATAGTCTTCCATATACACTTTAGTTGGCATAAACAGTTTCATTTCTTACCACCATTTCGCTTTACTACGCTATCCAAAAGTGGGCTTTTATGTGGCCCAACTTAAGTTATCAATCCACTACCTTGTAAATGCAAGACGTTTTGACTCAGTCTTACCGAATCTTACCTACTTAGCTCAGTCTCGTCTAATTAAAGCAACCACGCCAAAGGTCGTGTCGT